>JANJXE010000248.1 GCA_024709185.1 Paludibacter sp. | reverse complement strand
AATTAAAACTGAGGTTAATTCACTACTTTTGTACGAGACCTTGGAATTCATTGTTTTCATTATAACTGATTGGTAGTCAGCTATAAAGATACAAAATTTCAAGGTCTTTACCAAATAAAAACACAGTTATTTTATTGATATTCAAATAATTATATCGCTATATAATTTTTGTCATGTGCTAAATTATTATTCATAAAAAAGCCAATAATTCAATGAAAATTATTGGCTTTCCTATATTTATATTGTGATATGTAACTGATTCTGATGTTTTACGAATAAAAAAACCTTGACCATGAACAATGATCAAGGTTTTTAAAAACTATCTTAGAGTGTGCATTTATATCGACATAGCAAAGAGTATTGATTAAATTCGTTATATATCAGAATATTAAACACATAAATCCTTCAATAAACTAATTTATTAAAATTCTCATTTGCCCAAATCATGAATTTACTTTCGCCAAACGTCTGTATATGTTCAATAACATTATTTCTATACCAATCTAAAACACATATTTCTGGCCAAAATGATTTCATAATAGGAAAATCTGTACCAAATAAAATTCTGTCAGATAATCCTGTTTCGCAAATTATTTTCATACTTTCAATATCTATAAAAGAATTATCTACATATACATTTTTTGCTCCTTTAAGCACAGTCATCGTTTGAGAAATTGGCTTCCCATAAGCTAAAATAAAGTTTACTTCAGGAAACTCTCTACAGAACTTATAATATTGTATGGCATTTGAACCTCTCCAACCACCCGTATGGAACATTACCGGGATATTACGAAGATAAGCCGCATGAATAACTGAACGTATTTTATCTGGCATTAAATACCATTCCTTCCTAGCATATGCATGTATTTTTAAAACCTTATAATTTAACTCGTTATATTGATTTAATGAACAATCTGCATCAACCATTTCAGGATTAACCCAAAGATATGGTATAAATCTTTTGGAAGGTAATTTTGACATCATTTTAATGTCCTGATTAATTCTACTTTGACAGATTAGGATTTTGCCTAAGATATGCATTATTAATATCTTGTTGCCTCCTGATATGTCGGTTAATAATTTTTTCATACATTTGATCATCAGTCATTTGCCTGTATAATTGAAAGGTGATCAATTCTTTTATATCCTTTGCGCTGAGCAAAGGTAAATCTTCATTATTTCGTAGTTTCTCTTTAAGGATAAAGGATGAAACCATGAAATTCAGTGCCGTTTGATGTATCCAGGCATTCCATTTGCGTGTTTGAAACTGGTCAATGCCCAAAATCTGTTTTGACTCTTTAATACAATGTTCAACAAAAAACCGTTGTGCTTGCATATAGGCAATCACCTCTGGCGTGTATTGTACCAGATTAGCATTTGTAAACGAGAACTTTATCTCTATTTCTTTGTCTGTGGTCATAGTTTTTCGTATCACCAGTAATCTCTGTTCTATGCGGTCAATCGCTTTGTTCCAGATGTATACCTTAGCAAAATGATAATGTCCCGTAAGTTTGCCCTTAGTGGTATTGCGTACAGTCAGTTTCTGCCATTGTTCGTCTGTGAGTTCGCTCATGTAGTCCGTTACAGAGATGGCTGGCTGTGTTGCCTTCAATTTCTTAGGCGTTGGACCTTTGGTGGATTTGCGTGCAGGTATTTCAAGTTCTGTCGGCTCAAGATAAATTGATTGATTTGCATGGATATCAAGCATATACAAATAGCCAAGTTCCTCAATTTTTCTTGCAAAATCAGCGTCGTTACCATAATACCCGTCGGCACTCACAAAATCAAAATCAATCTGATTTGACTGATGCTTCACTATCTCATATGCTAAGTCTAGTTTGGTCTTAAAAGTTCTTTCCAATTCTGGTATTCCTGCTTCATCGCATCTTGTTGAATCAACACACCAATCTTCCGGCAAAAACAACCGGGCATCGACCATCGAACTAAAGTCTCCGTTATTTAATGCGGCAAAAACGGCAACTTGTGAATTGCTCAGTTTTCCTACATTGCCACAGTACTGATGACCGACACCTACACTTTTATATCCCTTTTTAACCCAACCACTTTCGTCTATTATCAGTCCTGTCGACTTGCCCTTTGGAAGCAAAGAATTAACTTCTTTTGCTACCTGATCTATCAGTTCTCTACCACTCCAGGCAGATTCTGTTATGAAATGTTGCATCTGATAATAGTTCGAATTCATCGTTTCACTTAGTTTCTCTATATTTCTTGTTTCGCTTAGAAGCAACCCCTGAGCATAAATCTCTGCCTTTGAAAAGAATCGCTTCGTCTTATTTATGAATATGTGCTGATAACCAGACAAATGCAAGCCTAACCGGCTTGCAAGTCCAGTCAGTGTTTCTCCATATTTTTTACTTTTTATTATTTTTCTTAAATCGTCAATCGGGCGGTAAGCTTGTTTCTCTTATAACCCAAAATTGCAAATTTAACATATGTTTAATTTGCAAATTAGTCATTTATCCTTTTCAATTTACAACGCTAAGATACTAAATATAAGCGATATATCAAAATTTTATCCAACAAATTTCGTCGTTTTTTTATTCTTGAAATTAAAAAAAATATGTCGATTTAATCTGTCAAAGTAGAATTAGAATCTATTTCAGTTATTTCGACAATCTGATCTTCGTTAATAATAACTGATTCTCCTGTATAATCTTCTTCTGAAGTTGAATAGAGTGATATTTTGAAAAAACGTGCCATGATAAAATTGTTTATAATTGAATATTTTGCTTTAATTAGGGCAAAAAAGAAGCGTGGTACTTTAACCGTATCACGCTCAGAGGCCTTGGATAGCCTAACAAATGTAATAAGTTAAAGCCCACGCCGGAGGGGCGCAGGCGTTTACTAACTTATTCCCATTTGTAAGAAAGTGTCCAAGTTTCTGAGCAGGAATAAAAGCTAACGCTTTGCAAATATGTAATTTTAGTTGTCGCTACAACTTTCGATGATTATAGACAATCCGTTTTGAGATATTTTTACATTCTATAATACGTGCAAATCTAATGAATATTTCTAAGTACATGACAAAAATTTATATATATCTATATTTGATTGAAAACCAGCATTTAACAACACAGACGCAATGAATGTAAGCCCATATTTAAATAAGCTTTTTGCCATTCTGCCATTATTGAGTATTCTGATTGGCTTTACTTGTTCGTGCAAATAAATACCGACCAGGTATGCCCAACAGAATGCAATCGTTACTAAAGCTACAAGCTTTTCAATTCGCTCAATATCTGTCAGATGCGTGTCTTCTAAATTAAATCCGCTCGTTTTCATTGCTCTAAATGCAGTTTCAATCTGCCAGCGATCTTTGTATGTTGTTTGCGCAATTTCAGGTTTACAATAGGATATGATTATCTGAAATTCCGGTTTACCTTCTTTGTTTTTGATTTTAGATGCCGACAAGTAACACAACTGATTATTAACATAATAAATCGAGTGTAAGTACTTACTTTCGTTTAACTTCAAATCACAAAAGAGCCATGTTGCTTTAAACTGCTTCCCGGTTCGTGGATTGGTAACCCAGAAATTATCCCGAATACGAATGTGATATTCTATTCCGTTGAAGTTCAGATAATTAATCCAATGTTCACCAACAAATTCCCGGTCTGCCACCAAGCATTGAATGGATTCCTTTCCAAACAAGCGGATGAAATGATTCATGATTTGAATTCTCTCCGCTGTATGGGAATTACCCCGTTTGGGCATTAGCTTGAACAAAACAGGAAAGGCAACTCCCTTATAAACAATGGCTAATACCAGGATATTGATATTTGTTTGACCAAACTTCCAATTCGTCCTGTCGATTGCAATCGAGTAAGGTGGTTCATGTGGCAACAATGCAAATATCAATCTGGCAATTAAGTCTTTGTCAAGCCTGTACTGAGCTATGAAACGTTGTATTCGTCGGAGCGAAGAATCGCCGCTACAGCCATTTTCGAAGCCACTGGCGAGCTTTTCAAAACAAACGACTTGAACCTTACAAAGAGCGCAAATAAACAAGCCTATGAACTTTATTCGGGCTAAGTTTAAACTTTTTCCGAAGTGATCAATTAAAACTGAGGTTAATTCACTACTTTTGTACGAGACCTTGGAATTCATTGTTTTCATTATAACTGATTGGTAGTCAGCTATAAAGATACAAAATTTCAAGGTCTTTACCAAATAAAAGCACAGTTATTTTATTGATATTCAAATAATTATATCGCTATATAATTTTTGTCATGTGCTAAAATTTTTTTATTAATCATTTGTTGTTATCCCCCCCCCCGCAGGGTGGACGAGTAGACGAGATAAAACTATGTTTTTTGAAACTTTCTGGAACACTAGCACTGGCTAGAGGTGCCACTGATTTGAAGTGTCAGTGTTTCGATAATTGTTTAAAAATGCCAAATCATCTCGTCTACTCGTCCACCTATTTCTTAGACAAGAAATCCCCCAAAATCAATTTAATATTATCATTATTAAGCGACCAAATCACCTCCAAATCCCACATAAATTGTTCGGTAAAGAGTTCGGTCACGGGTACAACTAAAAACGCTAATCATTTAATAAACAGTGATTAGCGTTTTTAATTTTTAGTTTTTTGACCATTGTTTGTCAACCAATGTTTTTTTTTACTTCGAATCTTTGGCGCGCTGCACCAAAAACCGCTCGTGCAATTCTTTTACTTTTTCCGGATACGATTTGGCTAAATCAGTTTGCTCAGCAGGGTCGTCTTTTAAATTGTATAAACTCCATTCTACAAGTGTTGGCTCGCCTTTTCCATACTTCACGATTTTCCAGTCTCCGTAACGCAACGCCCACCGGTTGATGGTATTATCCCAAATCCAGTATAAATCTCTCGGTTGTAACTGTCTGTTTTTAAACACTACGGGCGATAAATCCAAGCCATCCAGCTGATAATCTTTGGATTTCTGATGCCCTACGACAGAAGCAAGGGTAGGAAACCAGTCGATAATGTGCACCGGGGTAGTCAGCTTTTTTGGCTTTATATGTCCTTTCCAATACATAAAGGCAGGTACATGTATGCCTCCTTCGTACACATCCAGTTTGGAGCCACGCATCGGGATGGGCTGATTGAAATCAGTCAGTTTTAAATCGTTGGGATAAGCATTTCCTGACCAATTTACCTGCGGTCCGTTGTCGGAGGAGAACAGGATGAGGGTATTTTCCAGCTTTCCTTCTTCCTGCAGCGTTGTAACGACCCGGCCAATTGCATCATCGAGGTGGTAAACGGCTGCTAAAAAGAGCCGTTTCTCAGGATCCGGTTCCCGTTGTATTTTTCCTGCAGGATCGTTGAACCACCTGATTTTATCTTCATTCAGCCAGCGATCAGGATTGTTCGGGTCGCGTTGGGTAGGTACTTCTGTGAAATCACCTCGCTCATCAAGGGGTGTATGGGGTGCGTGATAGGTCAGCATCATGAAAAACGGATTTGCCGATTGTTGACGAATCACCCGCTGTGCTTCCCTTGTCACTAAATCAGTAACATGTACTCCATCTTCATTTCCTTTTATACGCTTTTGATTTCGGTGCCAGGTTTGTTCGTACTTTCCCGGACGATAGCGGTGATCGTACATACCACAGGCGCCTCCCATCGATCCATAACTTTCGTCGAAGCCATGAAATTGCGGACCATTGAGTGAATCGGAGCCCATATGCCATTTTCCGGCAATATAAGTGCGGTATCCTTCTGCTTTCAACATAGTAGCCATGGTGGGTGTACCGATATCAAAACATTTCGCATTGGTAGCCGCTTTACCACTGAAGGGAAAACGCCCGGGATAACGCCCTGTAAATAAAGCAACCCGGGTCGGTGTACTTTGCGGCATCACATAGTGCTTTGAGAAGCTGGCTCCGGCTGCGGCCAATCGATCCAGATTCGGGGTATACACATGTGCCGGATTGTTATAACCTATATCGCCCCAGCCCATATCGTCGGCAATAATTACCAGCACATTGGGATGTTGGGCTTTATTTCCTGCAATACAGGCGACAGGTAAAAACAGGCTGCTTAGGATTGCCTGCTGCTTTGTAAAGTGTAATTTCATGGTTTATTGTACTTTAAAAATACGAGTTAATTCCCCGTGAGTTTTTTAATTGCTTTATCAATATCGCTTTCAAGCAACTTGTCCGGTTATTGCCCAGATTCAAAAATGTGTTGCCTGGACAGAGTTTACACGATAACCAACCGAAATAATTGCATCAAGGTTATAAAATTTGGTTACAGACCCCTGCGTTTTGCCTTTAATAGCACCGTGTTGAGTGGTATGTGCAAAATTTGCACATATCACTTCTTCGTTCAATTCTCCTGTTTTGAATATATTACCCAAATGCTTGGTAATGACAGTTCTGTCAACCCCAAACAAATCAGCAATTTTTGCCTGTGTAAGCCATATATTTTCATCGCGCAGAAAAATTTCCAGCTTCACCTTTCCGTTAGGCGTTGTGTAAAGCAAAAACTCTGTAAAACTGTTATTTGCAACAACTTGCTTTTTCTTCTTAGCCATGTTATTACTATAAATTGATATATTACTATCGTTTAAAAAAATGTTTAAAATGCTTTTCTCATACTATAACTCAAATAGAGCATTTCCCCAGCCTCCAACTGCCTGTAAATTATTGAATCCCGCACCCCTGCAAACTCATAAAACTGACTGATAAACGGTTTGGGGACATGCTGTACAATTGTTTGCATCCTGCGATCGTGGTCTTCATCCAGGGCTTTGAGCACATTCAGAGTTATCTCTCTTTTTGTAATCACTTCCAGTCCTGAGGCGAAAATAAGCCGTTCGAGCTCATCAATTTCGTAAGGCTTTCGGAAATCGGTAAAAAGGAAATGACCACCGGGTTTAAGCACCTTTTTAACCTCATTCAGAAAGGTCTTCATCGAAGAATAACAATGAGAGGACTCAACATTGATTACCACATCGAAACTTTCGGCATCGAACGGAATATTTTCGGCATCACCTTCAATAAATTCAAGTCCATCGGCTACATGATTTCTCTTGCATAATTTTATAGCCGCCCGTGAAAAATCGAGCCCCACCATTTTTTTTGGTTTATGGTACTTTTTAATCATGGAAGCTCCACCACCCCTTCCGCTGCCAACTTCAAGAACATGCTTATCGGCCAGTTCAATTTCGGCAACTAAATGGTTGTACAACTGATACGAAAGTCGGTTTTCATCATCCATTTGGTCGAGAGCAGCAGGATTTTCACTCCCAATGAGACAAGCATATCCATAATTCATAAATTTCCAGTCATCCTGTTTGATGTAATGCCCCATAGCCTGATACATCCATTTTCGGCTCAGTTTTCGAAAACCCGGAATCCAGTAACATAACTTGTTGTAAAGTGTAATTAAAATGGTTGTCATGATTTTTTCAGGATGTTAGTTTATTAAATATTTACAGGAATTGTTGTGACCAATCGTACAACGGAGTCAAAAGTAGTGTTTTTTTTGATACTTTTGTGCCATGAATCAACAGGCTATTCTCGACAAACTAGGAATTAACTCGCTTAACCCCATGCAGCTGGAAGCGGGGAAAGTGATCCCCAACCATCCTGAAACTATTTTATTATCGCCCACCGGGACTGGTAAAACGCTGGCTTACCTGCTGCCGCTGCTTTCTAAGCTCGATAGCGACTGTCGTGAGGTGCAGCTATTGATTGTGGTGCCATCGCGCGAGCTGGCTATGCAGACCGAGCAGGTGGTGCGAAGTATGGGGGCAGGTTTCAAGGCCAATGCTATTTATGGGGGCCGTGCCGGTTCGCAGGACAAAATCGACCTGAAGCATCGCCCGGCTATATTGATTGGAACTCCCGGACGCATTGCCGACCATTTGCGCAAACAAACTTTCACCACCGATTTCATTAAAACCCTGGTGCTGGACGAATTCGACAAATCGCTGGAAGTGGGTTTCGAAGCTGAAATGAGCGAAATTATTTCAGCTTTAAGGGAAGTAAAAACGAAAGTGCTCACTTCGGCCACCAAGCCTGCAAATATCCCTTCGTTTGCAGGACTGAAGAAACCTCTTTACATCAATTTCCTGCATGAAAAAATTGAACAACTTTGCATCAAAACAATTATTTCACCAACGAAGGATAAGATTGAGACTCTGGTAGATGCACTGAGCCACCTGGGCAACCAACCCGGCATCATTTTCTGTAATTTTAAGGACAGCATACAATACGTGAGCGAAAGGCTTAATGCTGCCAACATCAGTCATAGCTGTTTTCACGGAGGTATGGAGCAAATAGACCGGGAGCGTACCTTACTCAAGTTTCGCAACGGCACTCATCAGTTGATTATAGCCACCGACCTCGCAGCGCGAGGACTCGACATCCCCGAAATTAAATTCATCATTCACTACCAACTTCCGGCCAAAGAAGATGAATTTATCCACCGCAACGGGCGAACAGCGCGGATGAACAGCGAAGGTACGGCTTATGTTTTAGCGTATCAGCAGGAAAAGTTGCCCGAATTTATCGGCAAAACGCCCGTTGAAAAGATAGTACCCGCACCCCTACCCGCTCCATCGCCTTGGCGTACCTTGTATATTACAGGTGGTCGTCGCGATAAAATCTCCAAATCCGACATCGCTGGTTTCTTCATGAAACAGGGCAAACTGCAGCCGACCGAACTGGGTGTAATTGAACTAAAACCCAAAGGTACTTTTGTGGCAGTACCTGCAGGTAAAGTAGCCGAATTAATCAAACTGACCAATAACATGCGGCTGAAAACCAAAAAAGTACGGGTGAGCGAGTGTGTTTAAGCATTTTTCAATACACTAACGGAACCAATCGTTTTGTTTGTTTCATATATTCCTTATAATCAGCATAATGAGCAATAAGGAGTTTTTCCTCTACATTCATTTTCACCAGCAAATCGATAAGCACAATAAGGAACACCACCAATCCTGTATGCGAATAGTCGTTAATCAGAAATGCCAACAACAAAAGCAAAACAGCTGTGTACATCGGATGCCTGATCACACGGTAAGGGCCTGAAGTACATAACTGTCCACCCTGCCTCACCGACGGCAAGGCAGTGACCGTATGCAGTTTCATGGCCAGAATAGCCCAGCCTCCAATCACCACCGATACAATCTGCAGCACCAAAACAAGGATGTTTTGAGGATAGTTATTTCCGGTGACGACAAAAAAGGCGATACCGGCAAACTGAATGATTACCAAAAGATAATGACTAAGCATAAAGAGATATAAATTAAGCTTATAAACAGCCCACAAAGAAAAATGTTTAAAAGCAGGGTAAACAAAATCCCCTAACTATCGTTGATAACGATTGTCAGGGGATTAGCTTATAATTGCGTTAAAACGACTTACAATTAATTTATTTTCAGGCAGCGAATGGCACCAAACATGGCGAAGGCATCGGAAGCCAGTTCATCAACCACTACATTGCCGTACGGTGGATTATCGTCGGTACCGGCATAGAAGAACCAGCAATTGTTTGGGTCATTGTTCCATAAATCGCTCGCCAGCCAGATAGCCCAGGTGCCATAATGAATAGGCCATTCTTCCCAGAAAGTACCTGCGGCAACTGCTGAAAAACCACTTGCGTTTGTTGCACCTGCATTCGCCCAATAGGGACCGGTTTTACGAATTGCATTATAACGATCGACAGTCTGAAGTGAAATGGCATCACGGAGTACTCTCCACTCAAAATGATTTGGAATTTTCCAACCTACCGGACATAAATCTTTGTGATTGATGGTTTGAAATTTATAAGCAAGACCAGCAATGTCCTTCGTAGCAGGATCGTCGTTAAAATACCGGCAAATTGGAGTGGTTCGCCTGTTGGCGTCTGCAAGGTATTCTGCCTTTGATGCTCTCAGAATGATGTCAGTTCCATCAGCATATTTGGTAGCTTTCAGGTTTTCAGCCATCCATACCTGATCGCCAATAGTAATTGTTGCATAATGATTTCCGTTTGCATCGGTACAGGGTACAAAATTAAATTCAATATTTTTATCCGCTGTAATTACATCCGAAACGATAGTTGCCATGTTTCCTGAATTGCCCCTGAAAATAATTCGGTCACCAGCTGTGTAATTCATTGAAACTCCTGCAACTTCCATCGTGCGTGAAGGTGAACCTGTATCGCTTTTTGTGACTTCATCAGCAACTATCTTCACAGCGCTTCCCGAAAGATTTCTGCTGATAATCTTTGAGTTATAGGTAAAACCGTTACCACTCACCCTGACGATGGACAAGCCTCCGGGCAGAGTTAAATGATAGCTGTGCAGACCTTCGTTCAAATCGTCGGCTATCATGGCAAGTCTACGGCCATCGGGACTGAACAGTTCAACGATTGCAGGTCCTGACTTCAATGCCTGAAAGTGAATACTTGCATTGCCGTTTCTATCCGACAGTAGTTTCATTTTACCTTCGGTACCTTTAACGACACCTTCCACTGTTGTCAGACCATCGGAAAGAATCAAAACCTGTCCGGTTGGGACTGTAACCGATGTGCCTTTGGTGATATTATCAACCTGAACACTGGTCACTTCGGTACTGGCACCTTTGCCTGAAAAACTAACGGTGTAATTGAGTGCACCGACATTCATCACGATAAAAGTAAGTGCAAAAAAAGTAATTGTCCGAAGACATGAGATTTTGTAATTTCGTTTCATACTGATTTTCTTTAGTATTTTTTTAAGACATTAGAAAGTTTATTGAGAAAGCAGCTGCGTATACATCTAAAGACACTATAACTCTAAAAATCCCCCATTAAAAATTAACTGAATTTTCAACTTAAAGATTAAAACTCCACTAATCTGGCTTCACCAGCCATCACATTTAATGTCAGTTTGTTATTTACAAGAGAAACAGTCTGGCTGCGATTATTTTCCCACACCCTGACCTGAGTTACAGAATTACTAAAATTCAGGGTAACTACAGCATTTTTATCGGGCAATAGCGTAGTTATCAAAAGTTTCCTTTCACCTTGTTTCGACTGGAAACACCCCACTAAATTATCGTCGCCCGATACAGACATAAGGTCGCTAAAAGAGTTTAAAGTTGCATACATGGAAAATCGATTCCGGGCAGTTTGAATAACCCCTACTGCATCGCAATGCAGTAGTATTTTCCCAATACGATTTATGTCAGCATTTAGTTTTTGTACATAATCATACCGGATTGTTGGTTGACCATTCAGGCCAATCAGCGCTTCTCCGAATTGCTCCGTACCACTGCCCGGCGACCAATAGGTAAAATATTGTATCCCTTTTGCACCAAATGCCAGATTCGACCACACCTGCCAACGGATATCAACTTCGGAGGGTTCGCGCTTATCGGGAACTCCGGGAGTACCTTTAATGCTTAGTGTCTGAATAAATGTCCAGAAGGGAATGCCTTTATCTACAGACTTCGCTCTGACAATATCCAGATTGTAAAAATAATCAGTGATAATTCCTCCGGTCGATAATAGAGGATAACTATCAAACGAGATGTGT
>JANJXE010000218.1 GCA_024709185.1 Paludibacter sp. | reverse complement strand
ATTTTAGGCAGGAAGATGGCATTGGAGTGTACTTCGGCATTGTAAAAATCTTCGCTATCGCAGGTTAGACCACCCAGGTTCACCCGTTCGTATTCCGAGTCCCAGTTGTTAAGTGCCAGAAACACAAAGCGCGGGTTGATAGCCCAGGTGTCGGGCAAAGTTGTCATAAACGACGAGTCGATCATGTTCCATAACTCACGGTCGTTTTGTTTTTTCTGGTTCACGATAGAATATAACATCGCTCCACTTTCGCCTACGGTATACGACCCGAATTCAGTGAAAATATTGGGTTCTGGTATGTTATGCTGATTACAAATAGTTTTAATCTGAGCTACTATTTCCTCAGCCATATATTCGTAATCGTAAGCCATATCAAGGTGTGTCTGAATTGGGAAACCACCTCCAATGTTGAGGCTATCGAGTTCAGGGGCCAGTTTTTTTAGCTCACAATAGAGATTAACTGCCTTGTTTAGTTCATTCCAGTAGTAAGCAGTATCTTTTACTCCGGTGTTGATAAAGAAGTGCAGCATTTTGAGACCAACCTGATCATTGTTGGCAATGTAATTATTATAATAGGGAATAATATCTTTGTACCGGATTCCCAGACGGGAGGTATAGAAGTCAAACTTAGGTTCTTCCTCGGCAGCAATTCGAATACCTACATTGAACTTAGTTGTAAAATCCTTCAGTAATAAATCCAGTTCAAATTTATTATCCAGGATAGGTATAACATTAGTAAAACCCTCGTTCATCAGGTTTTGAATATTCTCAACATACTGCGGACGTTTGAAACCGTTGCAAATCACATAGGTGTCTTTTTTGAAATTGCCCTGTTCATGCAGTGCTTCTATCAGGTTGATATCGAATGCTGAAGAGGTTTCCACATGCACACCGTTTTTCAGAACTTCCTCCATAACGAATGAAAAATGAGAGCTCTTAGTACAATAACAATAGTGATAATCAGCATTATAATCCACTTTTGCCATTGCGACATTAAACATTCGTCTGGCCTTTTGGATATTCTCTCCAATCTTAGGCAGATAAGCTATTCGTAATGGAGTGCCGTACTGTTTAATAATATCCATCAGGGGTACTCCAAACCATTCCAGGTCATTGTCGACTACATTGAATTCTTCGTTTGGGAATTCAAAAGATTGCTCGATGAGGTCTCTGTATTTATTTTTCATTTGTCATATAATTGAAAATGTAAATGACTTAGATTGAAGAAAAAATATTAATCTAAATCAGATAGATTTTGATTTAATTTATAATGCGGATGCAAAAGTACATATAAAGTTGAAATATACCTACAGTTTTGGTAAGTAAATTCTTTATTCCCCGAAATCCTCTTAACAGAATTTTAATACAAAATAATTGCTAAAAATTTGTGTAATTGGGTAAATCTGATTAGCTTTGAGAGTTTTTTGCAGAGAAGTAAACAATCTTTGCAACAAAAGCATTTAACTGAATAGATAAAGAAAATTAGTAACAAACAAATAATTTTTAATGCATGAAGTATGAATACAAAAAAAAATTACTCTAAATTAGTCGTATTGATTGCGGCTGTTATTTTCCTTTTTCCGACTGGTGTGAAATCTCAGTTATTAGTTGAAAATTTTGATTATCCCATCAGTTCATTGCTTTCAGCTAATGGTTGGACTGTACACGGTACTAACACGAATACCCTTGAAGTTGTTAGCGGTCTATCTTTTCCGGGATATATTGGTTCCAACATTGGTGGTGCTGCCAATCTCGAAGCTACAATTACTGGCGAGGATGCACATCGTACCTTTGCCGAACAAACATCGGGTGCTGTTTATGTTGCTTTCTTAGCAAATGTATCTGCGGCATCCACTGGTGGGGATTACGTTTTGCATATAGGAGCTACAACTATAAGTACTACATTCCGAGGTAGAGTATTTGTAAAGAAAGATGCCGAAAATAAAATCTATTTTGGTATTTCAAACAGCACTTCAACTGTTGCCTATACAACGGATTCTTATAACATGAATACTACTTATTTGGTAGTTTTGAGATATAGTATTGTTGATGGTACAACCAATGATCAGTCTGCAATATATGTACAATCTGTATTTAGTGCTACAGAACCAACTACTGGCTGGATCGCTGCAACTGACGCTTCAGGAACTGATTTAGCAAATGTTGGTTCAGTAGCAATACGTCAGGGTGGTGCTACTACAACTCCTGCAATGTTAATTGATGGTATCCGGGTTGCAACGAACTGGGCTGATGCAGTTACTCCTGCTGTTACTACTTCCTTGAATGGTAAAATATCCAATACCCGGATTTTCGCTGCTGGTTCGCAAATTATTGCAGACGCAAAAGCAGGTGAACTTATAGAAGTTTACACCGTTACTGGTCAGAAAATTGCAAGTGTAAATGCAACTGATGGACTGAATACTTTGAATGTGAATGCAGAAGGTGTTCTCCTTGTAAAAGTTGCTGATCGGATAGCCAAAGTGATTTTGTAATGTTTAAATCGTTATTTAAAGAAAAAGACCACCGGGAAACTGGTGGTCTTTTTGCCCGATATAATATTACCGTGAATATTTTTAAAAATAGAATTTTATGACAAAAAAATTATTTTCAATCCTCACAGGATTAATGCTAATGCTATTTGTGCCAGCTGTTCAGGGACAACTACTGGTTGAAGATTTTGATTATGGAGCCGGAAGTTTGCTAACGGCAAATGGATGGGCAGCCCATTCTGGCGCTGGTACTCAGGCAATCGATATTACTACTGGTTTGAGTTTTGCCGGATACAAAGGATCTGATGTTGGAGGTGCTGCGAATTTAGATAATAACGGAGAAGATGTGAACAGAACGTTTACAGCCCAAACATCAGGCACTTTATACGTTTCGACAATAGTTAAAATTGATGCAAGCGGAGGTGGTGGTTATTTTTTACATCTTGGATTATCACCCTGGAGTACTACTTTCTTTTCAAGGATTTATGTAAATGCAACTGGCGATGGAGTAGGTATCTCTACCAGTAGCACTGCGCCAGCCTCATTTACAACAATTACTCCGGGAGTGCCATTTCTTTTAGTTATGAAACTTGATTTTGCAACAAAAAAAACAAATTTGTATGTTTTAAGTGCTTTTGCTACATCTGAACCTGGTAGCCCGTCTGCACAAATTGATGAAACCTACACTACTATTGGCGGTATCGGTCTTCGTCAATACAATTCAGGTCAACGCATAATTGTTGATGGAATTCGTGTCGGAACTACCTGGGCTGAGGCGGTGGCTCCTGCCGGTGTCGTTACAAAGGTTTCTACTCCGAACTTCAGCCCTGGAGGTGGTAGTGTTACAGGTCCCGTTCAGGTGGCTATTACATCTGCAACCGACGGAGCTACTATCTATTATACACTGGATGGATCTGAACCTAATAATACAAAAACACAATACACTTCTCCGATTAACATAACCACAACGACAACAATCAAAGCTGTTGCATATAAATCGGGTCTGGATGCCAGTAATGTAGCTTCTGCTACCTATACTTTCCCAACCTCTGTGGCTAATATTGCTGCTCTTCGCGCCAATACTTCCGGCTTGTTTAAATTGACAGGTGAGGCTGTGCTTACACTTAAAACAGCCGATCGTAATGCAAAGTATATTCAGGATGCTACCGGAGGTATTTTAATTGATGATGCCAGTGGATTAATCACTACTAATTACAATATTGGTGATGGAATCACAGGTATAACCGGTACCCTGGGTGTGTTTTCAGGGATGCTGCAATTCACTCCTGTAGCTAATCCTGGTGCTGCAACTTCAACTGCCAACACCATTACTCCAAGGTCAGTTGCTCTATCTGAAATTGTAAATTATCCTGGTCAGTTAGTGATAGTTTCAGGTGTGACTATCGATGGGGAAGGCACCTTTGCCGCCCGTACCAATTATAATCTGAATGGTGGAAGCAATCCGATTTTACGTACTGCTTACAACGATCTTCCGTACATCAATACCGGTATACCTCAGGGTCCTCAGGATATAACCGGAGTGGTGCTGATTTTTAATGAAACTGCCCAATTGGTTCCACGTACAGCTGCCGACTTTACGCCAACTGTAATTACTGCACCGACCTTGATTATCAGTGAAGTGATGCCACTGTTCGGAGCAATGGTTGGACAAACTGTTAAAGATACCATTAAGGTTGATGCATTCAATCTTACAGGTAATGTTACCATCTCTCTTTCTGGTACAGGTGCATCATCGTTCAATGTGAATCCTGCCTCACTTTCTCCGGTGAGTGGTGCGCTTACAAAGGCTGAAGTGGAAATTGTATATCAACCTGCTTCTGCAGGCGATCATACAGCAACACTGACTTTCTCGAGTCCTGGTGCTGCCAATGTTATTAAAACACTCAATGGTCGTGCTTTTGCTATGGCTGGTGATGGAACTTTAAATAATCCCTTTACTGTATCTGATGTTATTGCCCTTGCTAATTCGCTGGGTACAGCTCAGAAATACTGGGTGAAAGGGTTTGTTGTTGGTAGTGCTAATAATGGTAGTAACGGAGTGCTGACTACAGTAGCTACATCTGCTCCATTTGCAAATACTTCACTCGCAATTGCAACCACAGCCAGTGAAACAAATCTGTCATTAATGGTTCCTGTGCAGTTGCCGGTCGGAGAAGTACGTACTGCCCTCAATCTTCTCGACAATCCTGTAAATCAGGGTAAAGAAGTAAAGGTTTTTGGAACGTTGGAGGCCTATTTCACAGCTCCCGGTGTTCGTAACGTTACTGAATACTCTATACTTACTTCTCTTCCTTCTGTTAATGCTGATAACTATCGCATTATGACCCGTGATGGTCAACTCCTGATTTCAGCATCGGAAGCTGCCGCCGTTCAAGTGTTTAATGCTATTGGTCAGATGATTTACAATGGTCGTTTGGCCGTTGGTCAGAATGCTGTGCAGCTGAATACCTCAGGAATGGTTATTGTCAAAATTGATGCAGCTGTTCAGAAAGTAGTAATGTAACTAATGGATCATACAAAGGCTTATATTGATTAGGCTGTTGTGATTTTTCAGTAAGAGGATATTTCCATCTAAAATGTGGAAATATCCTCTTCTTTTTAACCAAAAGCCATTAGGAAGTCTGACTTCTAAATGATGGTTGAACTGGCAGGGTGTGAAAATTCTTTCAACTTATATTCTGTGTTGATTTTTCAACGCTCTCATCACCGCTGATTTCCTGAACTGCCGGCGTAACTCTTCCGGACCTGCATTCTCCCAGTCTTCTTCCTTCCAGCTGAAAATCACTTCCGCAGGTTTGAGTTCTTCGTGACGGTGAGGTAGGGCCCATTTTTTATTCCACGGACATACATCTGCACAGATATCACATCCAACACTATATCCCGACAGTTTATCGCGTAACTCAAAAGGAACTTCCGATTTGGACTCAATGGTCAGGTAGGAAATGCATTTTCGGGCATCCAGGGTGCCGGGAATCAGGGCCTGAGTCGGACAGGCATCGATGCATCGCGTACAGGTGCCGCAGCGGTCGTTGATGGGTGAGTCGTAGCTATCCAACTCTTTGTTAATCATCAATGTAGCAATAAATACATACGATCCATAGCCCGGCGCAATAAGTTGAGTATGCTTACCCAGCCAGCCCAGTCCGGTCTTCTGAGCCCAACGTCGTTCAAGCACAGGAGCTGAATCGATAAAACTATGCTGATGTTCGATGGAAAAAAAATCAGCACCATATTCCAATGCTATTTCTTTTTCCAACCGGCTAAGTTTTTCACGAATCGTGGTGTGATAATCGACTTCCGGATAGGCGTATTTTGCAATCTTATGTCGCTCGGTTGTTTGCTTAAGTTCAGGATAATAATTTAACAATAGTACGATGATGGTTTTACAATCCGGAACCAACACACGTGGATCGGTGCGCTTTTCAAAATTACGTTCAAGGTACTGCATATCGCCATGTTTACCCTGCGATAGCCATTCACGTAAAAAAGCTGCGTCTTCGGTCAGAGCTTCTGCCCGCGCAAAACCACAGGCATCGAAGCCGGCTGAAAAGGCAGCTTTATGAATAAATTCACGCATTAGAGCTGTTGTTGGATCGCCCTTTCCAATTCAGGAAGATTCATGTTACGTCCCAGAATTTCACCTTCTTTACTTAACAGAAAATAAGTGGGTACCTGAGTGATGTTGTAGGTTCCGGCTACCACTGTAGCTGGTCCGTTGAGGTCGCGCACCGAAACCCAGGGAATATTGGCTGTGGCATCCACCCATATCGTTTTGTTCCTGTCAAGCGAAACCTGATAAATTTCAAATCCACGGGCTGAATATTTCTCGT
>JANJXE010000536.1 GCA_024709185.1 Paludibacter sp. | reverse complement strand
GTTTTTTGCAAAAAGAAAAAATTTAATTTGCATAGTTGTGAAAAGCCAGTTTAGAAATTTGTTTATAGCTTACACTTCCGTTACCTGTGACCGACTTCATGTACATTTTAGCATCCTGTGCCAGGTCGACCATGCCGGTGAGTGGCTTGTATAGAACGGTGTCGCGGCGGGTGGCGGCGAGGTACATTTGTGCATGTGCTTCCACTACCTTCGTGTTTTTAGCAAGCAAATCGTTGTAGAAACTCTTCAATCCCTCCACTTTCAGCATGGGCTCATTCGGATTGTACTCCGGAATGTTTGCCAGCAGGCACACTAACTTGTCGAAATTGTCGAGGCGGTTATCGAAGCCCATTTGCGAAGAAGACTTCTGTTTCACCTCTTTACCTTCAGCTTTCAGGACTTCCAGTTCATCCTTAGTAAGTCGATCGCTGGCCCGTTGACCGCGCAACTTACGCACCAGAATCGCAGCCGAATGGTCGTCCTCAGAAGAAGAATCGGATGATTTCAGCGCGTTGTAGATACGGGTGATGCGGGGGTTGAGCGCTGCAAAAGCCTTTCTACGTTCATTCCTTACCGTGTTGTAAACCGAAATGGCTTGTTTAAGAGCATCCAGCGATTCTTTGGAATCAGCCAGAAGTTGTTGCATAGCCGGCAGAGCCAGGCTGTTTTTCGATGGGTTGTAATCAGCGCCGTAAGTAGTAGCGGCAGTAAGTAAACTCTCGAAATTGTTCACGTTCCGGAGATGACCGGATTCAGATGTTGTTGCCATAAAAAAAAGGTATTAAGATTAATAAATAAGTGATTTCGGTGTCAAATGTAAAAGAAGTTATTTAACATGCGAATTATTGTTATTGTTTTTTAGTTAATTGAATTGATTCATGTGGGTTTTTCGTTAAATTGTTAACGGGATTTTAGGGATATGTTGTTAATTTAAGAGTGTAAATTAAGAAATAGAGGTGTTTTGTTGTGAAATTAAGTTTAAGGGGGAGATGAGTTGTTTACAAATTTAGGAAAATTGCTTTTAGATTTGGGATTAATGCGTTTGGTGTATAATGTTGAAAAGTTGCTGCATTTTTTCTTAACAGGAAAGATGGGTTATTAAGATATATTTGTATATTTGCGGAGTATGTTGAGATTATGAAATTTTTATTGTAAAAATATGGCCTACAAGATTTTTCTGTATCGACATCAATGTTAATTTTTGAAACACATAATTTTAATTATAAAAAAATCAAAAAATGAAATTACCCGAACCGCAATCAACTACATTTTCAGGCTTGATAAGTGATATTGAAAAAGGTCAAATTAAGATTCCTCAATTTCAAAGAGAGTTTGTATGGGATATTAAGAAATCAGCAAATTTAATGGATAGTATTATTAAAGGCTATCCAATTGGCACATTTATTTTT
>JANJXE010000145.1 GCA_024709185.1 Paludibacter sp. | reverse complement strand
TACGTTCGATATACCAGTTGATATAATTAATATTGGTGTAGTTGACCGACCAGGAATCACCCAATGGGTTGGACTGTGCTGAAATTCCACCTTTCGCAGCCCTTGATGTAACTGAGTTTTCGTTATTGGCAATCAGATTGTCGGATGCAGCTTCATAGGTCAGATTCATCCGATTTGGGATACCCAGATATGCCCGATACAAAACGCCGACAAAATAATCCTTCGATCGCAGCAAATCGCTTTCACCTACATAGTTATCCTTACTGGGCTCCATAAAATCGGAACAAGCCACAACTGTTGCCATCAGTACAACTGCCGATACATATTTTAATTTATTCAGTTTCATTTTTAAACTTGTTTCTTTACTGGTTAGAATGTAATGGATAATCCGGCTGCATAAGTACTGAACAAGGGGTAATTGTTAATTCCCGCATCGAACGATTCCGGATCGAGCGATTTGATTTTGGAGAGTGTAAATAAATCAGTTCCGTAAAGTGTGACTTTGAGTTCCGACATGTTCAAAGCAGTGACCAGACGTTTCGGAAAAGAATAAGATATTGCCACATTCTGCAACTTCATAAATCCTGCATCGGCGGTCCAGTAATCGGAACCTGTCTGGAAATCGTTGGTCCCGGCACCGGCGGTTAGCATTGGATGCGGATTGCCATTCGGCAAACCAGTCTTACTGATAACGGAGTATTTTCTGGTCGAATAATTCTGAAAATAACTACTCAGATACGGTTTATAATCGCCATAACCAAGAATAAGTGCATACAACTCCACTCCTTTGTACTCCATTTTTAAATTTCCGGTATACATCATCCGGGGCATGCTGTTGCCAATCACTATTCGGTCGTACTGGTTAATGATTTTATCACCGTTCCTGTCTTCATACATGATGTTTCCGACTTTCAGATCTTTAGGATCCATAAATGAGGGTATTGCCATAGTTCCGGCCAGCATATTGTCGATATCATCCTGTGTATAAAAACCTATTGCATGGTAACCCCGGATATCGTCGACAGCATCTCCAACGGTACTGTATAGTGGGTCGGGCAATTCGTCGAAAGCAATTTTCCGGGTTTTACCATAAGTCAGACTGGCTGAAAGCGAATATTTTAAATCCTGCACTTTACCCGAATACATCAGTTCGGCTTCAACTCCCCTGAGTCCGGTGTTACCATAGTTCATATCCGGAATAAAAACAGATCCTCCACTAATTGCAGGAATGACATTATTGGGTTTTGTAATTTGATCGTACGACAAATAGTCAAAATACGAAAGCTTTAGATACAGTGATTTCAACAATTTCGCTTCAACATTAATATCGGTTTCACGCATTTTCGGCCAATCGAGGATAGTACTTCCCGGGCGTACAATATTGGTTGTAGTTCCTGCCGAAGCGGTATTGAACACATAGGTATTGGGGGCGAATTTATTATAATACCAGGTTTGACGCCATAAATTGGGTGCAATATTATCATCCCCCATAACACCCCACGAGGCATTCAATTTGAGGAAGTTAACAACAGGATTGTCGGTAAGAAAATCCTCATTCGAAATAATCCAACCGGCTCCCAGGGCCGGAAATGTTTTGAAACGGTTGCCGGGAGCCATTTTTTGTGATCCGCTGTAGTTTAGCACCCCTTCAATGCTGTATTTTTCAGCAAACATGTAATTTACACGAAGACCCAGATTTTGACGTTTATAGGAATACAACTCAGCAGCCGTATTCAGTTCTGACATAAAATAAAACAATTCGGCTGTAATAGCATGTTCTCCGAATGTTCGATCATAGTTCAGTGTGTTTGCAAAAGCCCAGCGTTGTGTGTAAGCATTATCTCCCATAGATTGAGAAGTAGCTTTTTTCTCTTCACGCAAGGTTTCAATTGCAGTGATATTCCCATCAAAATCAAATCCCTGAGCTTTGTAAACACCATAAGTATTTATTTTGCTTAAGTTTTGCATATGAAAAATATCAAATGAAAACGCTGGTTGCCACGATAATCCCATCAAGAGACCTGCTAAATTAAAATTCAAATTGATATCTGATTGCACCTGATAAGTGGTTTCGAGTTGGTAGCCGCTCAAAGCCTGTGCAGCATAGGGATTGTCGAGCCAGGTAGAAGTACCGCCTATAGTATCGGTTCCCTCACGAAGAAAAATGGGATAAGCATTCGGATAACGCGAAGACAAGGTTGAAAAATTAAAATTACCGGGTAGTTGTCGTTCACCGATTGCTGTTGCTAAGTTAGCCTGAAGTTTAATGTTTTCTGAAAATTGCGAATTCACATTTCCCTGCAAATTAAATGTTTGCATGTTTCGCTTTTTTTCTCCGTAAGCCTCATAATTACCTTCGCTCTTATAACTCCCGTGAACGTAATAATTCGTTTTGGAATTTCCTCCGGCATATTCGATGGCTGCCCGTGTAAAATTCATCTGCTTTCGTAGAAACTGTCCATAAAAATCAACATCCGGATACTTTAATGGAGCAGTTTTATAGAGGTAAGCGTCTAGAGCTTCCTGCGAATATTCTCCTTTTCCAGTGGGCAAAACACCTTGGTTGTCATTAGTTAATGCCTGATTATAACTGATAGCATAATCGTATGAATTCATATAGTGCGGCAACGCAGTCGGTGTTTTTAAACCCTGCTGCACTACGGTTGTAAACCTTGGTTTCCCTGTTGAACCACGTTTGGTGGTAACCAGAATGATACCATTACTGGTTCTTCCTCCGTAAAGGGCTTTAGAAACCGGATCTTTCAGCACACGTATTTCACTTATCTGTCCCTGATCGTAAGCAGTCATCGACCTCTCTACACCATCCACCAACACAATATAACCACCATAACTGCCCCGGATATAGCTATCGAAATTAGATTCATCAGGATTGCCATTGTTTTGCAATATAAAAACTCCCGGAAGTTTACCTGCCATCGACTCATAAACCGATGAAGCGGGATAAGTGGTCAAATCGGCACTCCCAATTGCAGCAGTATTGCCTGTAAAGCGATTGGGATCTTGTTGGCCGAATAGCACATTAATTTTCTCCGATGGCAGGACTACCGTAGTGTCGGGTTTGCTTTGCGCCTGAATAAATG
>JANJXE010000489.1 GCA_024709185.1 Paludibacter sp. | reverse complement strand
CGGTGCTTCTGGTGAGCCGACACCTCATCAGCTTCAAGTGGTCCGCCGAATCCACCCGGCTCGGACTGCTCTCGCTCCCGATCCTCGGGGTGATCTTTACCGCCTCCCGCCTGTTGCCACTCTGGCCCGCCACCTTGCTCGGCCTTTCGCTCACCCTCATCGCCAGCGTTCTGTGCCTGCGAGGCCTCGTTGCCCGAGTCGGGGCCGAGCATCGGATCGTCCGCGCAATCACACGGCTGCCGGGCGGGAAGCTGCTTCTCATGGCGCACTGACCTTGCGAGCGACGCCAACCCCCTATTGCACTCGCTTGCCACAAGCCGGTCGCTGGAATCAGCGAACCACGCAACTCCATCCTTACGAGGCCAGTAAATGATTCACCCAACTGCAATCATTTCTCCCAAGAGCCAGCTTGGTTCAGGCATCTCCGTCGGCCCGTACACGATCATTCATGACAACGTTCAACTAGGCGATAACTGCTCAATCGGCTCCCACTGCGAGATCGGCCTTCCTACGCCGTTGGCCGAAGGTCGCTCCTTGATCATCGGCGCCGGCGCCACCATACGGTCGCATAGCGTTTTCTACGAAGGTTCCAGCCTCGGCAGCGGGCTTACGACTGGACATCGAGTGACAGTGCGAGAAGGCACCATTGCCGGCGAGGGTTTCCAGATTGGGACGCTAGGCGACATCCAGGGGGACTGTGTAATCGGCGAGCACGTCCGCTTTCATAGCAACGTCCACATTGGCAAGCATTCGAAGGTCGGAAACTACGTTTGGATCTTTCCGTATGTCGTGCTCACAAACGATCCACATCCGCCCAGTAACGTCATGTCGGGGGTTGTGGTCGAGGACTATGCAGCGATCGCAACGATGACAGTGATTCTGCCTGGAGTCACGGTAGGCGCCGGGGCACTGATTGGTGCTCACAGTTCAGTCGCACGCAATGTTCCAGCGGATACGGTTGTTGCCGGCGTTCCTGCCCGCCCGGTTTGCAAAACGAGTGAAATTATTCTGAAGGA
>JANJXE010000114.1 GCA_024709185.1 Paludibacter sp. | reverse complement strand
AGGATCCCTTGTTCAATATACATCTTAATGTTGATTACCCGTTCAACCTGACCGGTATTTTGTATTTCCCGAAAATTAAAAATAACATCGAAATACAGCGAAACAAAATTCAGTTGTATTGCAATCAGGTGTATGTGACCGATCATGTTGAAAATATCGTTCCTGATTATCTTACTTTGCTTCACGGCGTAATCGACTCACCTGATATTCCATTGAATGTTTCGCGTAGTTACCTGCAAAGCGATAGCAATGTAAAGAAAATATCAGGTCATATAACCAAAAAAGTAGCCGACCGCTTATCCGATATTTTCAAAAGTGACCGTAAGCAATTTGAAGAAAAATGGGATGATCTGAAGATTTTCATCCAGTATGGAATGCTTAGTGATGAAAAATTCTATGAAAAAGCTGAGAAGTTTGCGTTTTTAAAGAATGTGGACGGTAAATACTTTACTTTTGAAGAATACAAAGAGCTGGTAAAAGAAAATCAAAAGGACAAAAATGGAGATTTGATTTATCTGTACACAACAAACAAGGATCATCAGTACAGCTATATTCAGCATGCCGTAGAAAAAGGATACGATGTATTGATTATGGATGGTCAACTGGATGTGCATGTGGTTAGTCAGCTGGAACAAAAGTTTGAGAAAACACGATTTATCCGCGTCGATAGCGATACCATTGATAAATTGATTCAAAAGGATGATGCTGCACAAGTTCAACTTTCAGACAATCAGAAAGATGAACTCATTACTATATTCAAATCACAGCTTCCGCAGATTGAAAAGACAGAATTTATAGTTGCATTTGAACATGTATCTTCGACAGCAAATCCGGTTTTTGTTACCCAGAATGAATTTATGCGTCGTATGAAGGAAATGTCGGCTCTGCAGGGAGGAATGATGAGTTTTTACGGCGAGATGCCCGACAGTTATAACCTGGTAGTAAATACTGCACATCCATTGATTGAAAAGCTAATCAACGACGAAGAAAAAGAGCTTGGTAGCGAACTTCAACCGATTATTGCTACTCTGTCGGAAACTGAAACGAGGCGTAAACAGCTGAAGGATAGTCATAAAGACAAAAAAGATGAAGAAATTCCTGCCGAAGAAAAATCAGAACTCGAAGCATTACAACAGCAAATTGATGAATTCAAAGGGAAGAAGGATGCAATATTACAGCAATTTGCATCCGGAAACAAGCAGATTCGGCAATTAATCGACCTGGCCTTGCTGGCTAATAATATGCTGAAAGGAGAAGCGTTGGCCAACTTTGTTAAGCGCAGTGTGGATTTGATGTAAGAATGAACTTGTAATATGTAACTCTGGCAATCTGGTTTCAATAACCAGATACGTTCGGTTAAGAAAGGAGATCCATTTCATAGGGTCTCCTTTTTTACAATCTTAAAATTTTGCCGGATGCGAATAACTATTCTTTTAAATTTTATCTCCCCCGTTCGAGACGGGAAGCATCGAGTCGAAGTAAGATAAATAAGAGGAGGGTAAAGCCCCAAAGTGATGAACCTCCATAGCTGAAGAAAGGGAGAGGTATACCGATAACCGGCATAAGGCCCAGCACCATTCCCACATTAATCATCAGGTGAAAAAAGAGAATACTTACCACCGAGTATGCATATACTCTATGAAAAGTTTCCCGCTGTCGTTCGGCGATGGTAAGAATCCGCATCAGCAATAACCAGTAAATAATTAACACCAGTGTTGATCCCCAAAAGCCATGTTCCTCGCCTACCGTGCAAAAAATAAAATCGGTATCCTGCTCGGGTACATACTTGAGTTTTGTTTGAGTGCCATTTAAAAATCCCTTACCCCAGAAACCACCCGATCCAATTGCAATTTTGGATTGATTAACATTATAGCCGGCTCCTGTAAGATCTTCTTCCATGTTCAACAGCACTTTGATTCGAATCTGATGATGTGGTTCCAGTACCCGGTTAAAAATAATGTCGGAGGCGAAAATAAACAGCAGTGAGCCTAATGCAATGGTTGAAATGGCAGTAAGGGCCGAATACCGTCTCAGAAGCCCGGAAACAAGCCAAAAAACAGCTGTAGCGCCTACTGTACCACCTGCAACATAATTGAAGTTAATCATCCACCAATTATTAACAACCAGCGAAACGATGATAAGGAGTAAACTGGCAGTAGCGATAATCATGCTTTCCCGTTTATGGGCAGTTGATCGTAAGGGGACAATGATTTGAAGAGTCTGTATAAGAGCCAAAGCAGCAATAATACCCCAACTTCCCTGATCGATGCCTATCGTTTCAATGCTGAATCGAATAACTATAATAAACAATACAATGGCAAGAGCACCGAGCAACAACACAATACCATTCATACCTTCACGGTAAAACATAAACAAAAAGGACAGAAATACAAGTGCCGAACCTGTTTCTTTTTGTAGTAGAATAAATGCAAATGGAATAAAAATGAGCATAATCAAAGGCAGCATATCTTTCCATCCTTTCAATTTGAAATTGTGATGGCTCATAAATTTTGCGAGGGCCAGTGCAGTTGCCATTTTTGCTAACTCGGCAGGCTGAAAACTAACGGGACCAATTACCAACCACGATCGGGAGCCTTTGATGTCGGGAGCTATAAAAATTGTAACTATAAGTAGTACCAGTACCACTCCATAGATGATGTAAGCAAAGTAATTGAAGATACGAAAGTCGATTAACAATACTGCTCCGCCCAGCACCAGAGCTGTAATAATCCACACAAATTGTTTACCGGCACGCTGATCGAACGAAAGGATACTTCCTTCGTAATCGATTTCGAAACTGGCCCCGTAGATACTGATCCAGCCCATTACCACCAGTACCAGGTAATATATCATGGTTGGCCAGTCGAAAGTAGCGTGTATGTTATCGCGTTTTGACATTTACATTGGTTGTTGAGCTGGCTATTCGTTCAAATAATTCGGTTCGTTCGACGGCCCCTTTCAGGTAAAGTTCCATCATCATACTGGCAATCGGAGCAGCCCATGTAGCTCCGAATCCGGCATTTTCGACCACTACTGCAACGGCAATTTTCGGATTTTCACGGGGAGCAAAACCAACAAACAGTGAATGGTCTTTACCCCGGCTGTTTTCTACAGTACCTGTTTTACCACACATACTGACATCCTTTATTTTATAATGTCTTCCGGTTCCGTATTCAAAAACGCGCCACATCCCTTCGATTACAATAGGAAAATAAACCGAATCCACTTTCGTCTCGTGACGCCGCAATTGCATGGTATCGTTAGCATTGAGGTGTGGAGTAATGTAATAACCCTTATTT
>JANJXE010000087.1 GCA_024709185.1 Paludibacter sp. | reverse complement strand
GCCTTCTCGTTTTTGTCCACATCCATACTGATTTCGTTCACCCGGGGCAGCGGATGAAGAATTTTCAGGTTGGGTTTCGAGCCGGCGAGCATGTCGTTACACAGGGTATATACATTTTTCACCCGTTCGTATTCAATCTGATCGAGAAAACGCTCCTTCTGCACACGTGTCATATACAGGATGTCGGCATCGTTGAAATTATCGTTCAAATCAGCCGACTCCCTGAATGGAATTCCTTTATGGCGGCAAAACTCACGGTATTCCTCGGGCAGGCGTAGCTCATCGGGAGCGATAAATGTAAACCTTGGATTGAAATGCGACATAGCCTGAATCAGTGAATGCACAGTACGACCGTATTTCAGGTCACCTACAAGGCAAATGGTGAGATTCTCGAGCGTACCCTGTGTTTTCAGGATGGAGTACAGGTCGAGCAGGGTTTGAGAAGGATGCTGATTGGCGCCATCACCTGCATTGACGATGGGCACAGGTGAAACTTCAGCAGCATAGCGGGCGGCACCTTCCAACGGATGGCGCATCACAATTGCATCAGCATAACAGCTCACCATGTGAATCGTGTCGTTGAGTGTCTCCCCTTTCGAAGAACTCGAAGTTGCCGCATCGGAAAAACCGATGATAGAACCGCCCAAACGTACTACTGCCGTCTCAAAACTGAGGCGTGTGCGTGTGGAAGGCTCAAAAAACAAAGTGGCAATGACTTTACCGTCGAGAGACTTACGGTTGGGATTGGCTTCAAAATCGCACGCCGATTCGAGAATGGACAAAATTTCCTGTTTGCTGTAGTCTGTAATGGAAACAAGGCTCTTGTGCATCGGTTGTTACAGTTTTTAGTTTAACCGGTCGCAAAGGTATTAAATTTTCAGCAATCTACCGTCACTCCTTCCAATTTTTCAAGCTGGTTTTTCAGAATTTCTGATGCGGAAAGACTGATTAGCACTTGCAGTGTACATTCCAATTTAAGTTCCTGAGCAATTAACCGGGCATTGTGTTCACGGATACGGCGAAGCACCTCATTCATCATCGGGTATTCAAAAGAAATTGTTAGTGCTGTTTCTACCCGTCGTTCGACAATGGAAGCATGTTCCAGTGCATCGGCGGCAGCATCCTTATAGGCAGTAATCAAACCACCTGTACCCAATAAAACTCCTCCGAAATAGCGTACCACGACCACTAACACATCGGTCAGTTGTCGCGAATTGATTTGTCCGAGAATAGGCCGGCCGGCTGTTCCCGAAGGTTCCCCATCGTCGGACGAACGAAATTCAGTTCGTTCCGGTCCCAGCATATAGGCATAGCATACATGACGGGCATCGTAGTACCTTTTACGAAGCAGAGCCAGAATATCCTTAATTTCGTCTACAGAACCCACAGGATAGGCCAGTGCAATGAACTTACTACCCTTCTCGCGGTAAATTCCTTCACTTTTATCAGCAAGGGTCATATAGTTTTCAACCATTCAATTTTACATTTTACCCCACAAAATTACACATTTTATAAGAATTAATTTATCTTTGTGACTTTGTTTAAATTCCGGCAATAAATTAAACTATTGACAGTATGTACGAAGCGTTGAAGGAACTCGATCCGGTGAGGATTCATTTTAATGAAGGCGGATTACACGTATTAAATATTATTCTGGGTTTTATCATGTTCGGTGTAGCGCTGGGCATTCGTCCTACACAGTTTAAACTGTTGTTTACCAAGCCTAAATCGACAATACTTGGATTAGTTTCTCAACTGGTAATGCTTCCACTGGTTACTTTCCTTTTGGTAGTAGCGTTTAGCGATTACATCACCCCGATGGTAGCAATGGGCATGATACTCGTGGCGGCCTGCCCCGGAGGGAATATCTCCAATTTTATGTCTCATTTTTCAAAAGCCAATACCGAACTCTCGGTGGGACTTACAGCATTCACTACAATGGTTGCCACCATAACCACACCAGCAAACTTTGCACTCTGGGGTGGCTTATATGTTCGTTATATCAACAAACACGCAACAAATGCACTTCAGCCGCTTGAAATCGATCAGTGGCAAATGTTTGAAACAGTATTTATCCTGTTGGGATTACCTTTGGTTGCAGGAATGTTATTTGCCCGTTATTTTCCAAAAATAACCGGGAAAATTCAGAAACCCATTCAATACCTTTCCATTGTATTCTTCCTTGCAATCGTGGTGATTTCTTTTTCCAACAATTTCGATCTTTTCCTGAAATACATTGGCTATGTGTTTATTATCGTATTGGTTCACAATGCACTGGCATTATTCACCGGATTCGGGGTGGGAACCATTTTCAGAATACCTGATGCCGACAGGCGCACACTCACGATTGAAACCGGAATACAAAACTCAGGACTTGGACTGATTTTACTCTTCAATCCAAAGATTTTCCCTCCTGAACTTCAACTGGGTGGGATGCTGTTTATCACTGCCTGGTGGGGTATCTGGCACATCATTTCAGGGTTAAGTATTGCTTCAATTTGGCATCGTAAACCACTTAAAATCTGAGAACTATGCCTTCAATTTGGGAGAACACAGCTATTTATCTACTAAGTAAACACTATGTAACCTGGTCGTTCAGACAGTATTTCAACAGGGTAATCATTAAAGGAGAAAAACACCTGCCGAAAAAAGGTCCGGTAATTCTGGCACCCAATCACCTGAATGCACTGATGGACGCCCTGGCTGTGCTTTCGTTGCCCCCTTTTCGACTCCCCAAATTATTTCTTGCCCGTGCCGACCTGTTTAACCTGGCTCCTGTTATCGTGAAATTCCTTCGTTTTGCCAAAATAATGCCTGCTTTTCGCATTCGTGATGGCTATGATCAACTCGATAAAAACAAGGACACCTTCGATGGTGCTGAGCAGGCATTGCTGAATAAGGCAGCATTGTGCATAATGCCCGAAGGTAATCAGGGTGAAGAACGAAATATCCGACCGCTGGTGAAAGGGATTTTCAGAATTGCCTTTGGAACACAACAAAAAATGCCTCCCGGAAAATCGGTGAAAATTGTTCCTATAGGTATGGAATACAGTAATATTTTCGAATACCAGCCTACGCTGATCATTAATATTGGTCATGCAATTGATGTGGCCGACTATATGCCACTTCATGCTGAAAACCCTGTAAAAGCAATTAATGAATTAAAAAGCACCCTGCGAAACGCACTGGAGTCCTTATCAGTTCATCTTCCTACAGGTGAAAACTACCCTATCTTCGACAATATTACAGAACTTGTATGTCGCGATT
>JANJXE010000073.1 GCA_024709185.1 Paludibacter sp. | reverse complement strand
TCCATCAAAGTACTTTTTATTAATTGAACCTAATGTTACGATGAGTTCTGCTCCGGCAACGACAATTCCTTCTTCTTCCTGTAATCTTGGTGGAGTCAATGATGACGACGACGATACAGGAGGTGGAGATACCGGTGGAGGAGGAGATACCGGCGGAGGAGGAGATACCGGCGGTGGTGGCGGTGGCCCCACTGATCCCACATTCCCGATTGTAGTTGTCGAAGGTACCGATTACATCTATTCAATGGAAGATTTGTGGCCGTATATGGGTGACTATGATATGAATGACTTTGTATTTAAGATACATGCCATTACAAAATACGTTAACAGCAGCAACCGGGTTGAAAAAATGACCTTTGAGTTAACTCCGCTTGCTTCTGGTTCGACCATGAAATTATCAGCTGCTCTTCAGCTGGATGCAGTAGCTGCCGGATTAACTAGTATTGTTTCTACAGGTAGTATTGCCCGCACCGATAACGGTCACACGCAGGCTAACTTCATTCTGTTCGAAAATGTGCACTCTTTATTTGGATTATCTGACTATTCTATTGTAAATACATTTAATGCTCAGCCCAAAATCGAAACTTCTTCCTATACATTTGAAATTAGTTTCTCAACTCCTGTAGAACAAAATCAGGTAAGTGTGGATAAGCTGAATTTCTATTCCATAGTAGGAGAGATAAACAGTAACGATCGCCAGGAAATTCACCTCGCCGGTTATGCTCCAAGTAGTAAGGTAATTAAATCTACTGGTAGCTACAAAGATGAAAACAACATGGTATGGGCATTGATGTTACCAACATCCAGCTATAAATATCCTGCTGAAAATGTAAAAATCTTCGACGCTTATCCTAATTTTATGAATTGGGCACGTTCGGGAGGCAAAGAATTTACTGATTGGTTCCTTAATCCGGTTGATTCTGCAGAATTGATCTACCTTCAATAAGCACTCAGAACTCGGTTTTTTTTATTACAAACAAAAAGCTGTCACAATTGTGACAGCTTTTTGTTTGTAATAATCATTTGATATAAAGAGAATTATGTACTAATTAATCATGAATTTGAAATTATTTCAAAAAAAAATCGAACTAAGTGTTGCAAAGACAATAAACTTTGTGTACTTTTGACACGTTGTACGATAAAACAATTTCAAAACAATTAATCATTAGTATCATGAAGAAAATTTTTACTTCAATTTTAGCTTTACTGGCTATTTTCCTTTTTGTGCAAACTGTATCGGCATTGACCTATACGGTTACAGTTCCAGCAGGTACCAAAGCCTGTTACATTACTGGTGAAATGAATGGTTGGAGTCCTTCGGCCACCCCGCTTACCAAAGTAAATGAAACCACGTATACTGTAGATTTACCCAATGCTACTGAAAGCATGAAATACCAGTACCTCAGTGGTCCGGATTGGAAATACATTGAAAAAAATGCAGATGGAAGTGCTGTTACTGACAGAACATGGTCGGCCAGCGACGTGGTTGTGAACTGGCTTGCTGTATTTACTCCCGATGAACGTGAAGTAACAATTGAAGCCCTCGTTCCTTCGGAGGTTAAAGTTCTTTATCTTGTAGGAAGTTTTAACGGTTGGCAAAGTCCATCAGAAGCATTCAAAATGACCTTTGATTCAGAAACCCTGGATGGAAAAATCTTTTCTATCAAGGTTTTCAGTGTGGATGCAATCAATATGGAATTTAAATTTGCAGCCGGGCCAGCATGGTCGTACGAACAAGCTGATCCAAAAGACAACTTTATTTATGGTACAACCGAAAATACGACATCGGTGGTAGTAAATTCATTTAAAAACTATTTTGATCCTGAGAAAACCGGTACCATTAATATTACAGCCACTGTACCTGCTGGTACTCAGCGTGTATTTATTCAGGGTGACTTTTTAGGATGGAATATGGACAATGCTATGGAAGGTGTAAAAAATCAGGATGGAACTTTTTCATTCAGTATACCAATGGTAATGAACATCATCTACAATTTCTATAACAAAGCCGATTGGGCCTATGTAGAAGCCAACGAAAACGGAGATAAGTATCCGGACCGTTCGGCAAGCTTCCCAAACGATGCAACAATTGCAGTGACAGTGACTGCATGGAAGCAAACCATTAGCGGTGTTTCAACTGTAAAAGAGGCTACAAATATAATGTATAGTGCTAATCAATTATTGACTGTAGAAGAAGTAAAGACAGGCGTTGAAATTTTTGATATCACTGGACGTTTGATTGATAATGCCAGACTCACTGGAACCTATACTTCGAATCAGTTGAACAAAGGGCTCTATATAGTAAGGGTTGATGGTGCAACAAAAAAAGTTTCAGTTAAGTAACCCAGAATGCATAACACAATAAAACTGTTCAATCTTTAAGGTCGAACAGTTTTTTTATGCCGTTAAATTTCAAAAATCAAGTATATTTGCAGTAAAAAATTAAAAAATGACAACAGTTGAAATCGTAGGTTTTTCTGCCTCTGTTCTATCGGTACTTAATCAATTTCCACAGGCTATTAAAGTTTATAAAACTAAAGATACAAACAGCATCTCCTTACTTATGTATTGTATTGTTGTAGTGTGTATTAGTCTTTGGTTGGTATACGGCATTATGTTGGTTGACGGACCACTAATTTTTGCTAATGCCCTTTCTTTAATTCCTATTGTTTATATTTTTATCATGAAACTCACTAATACAATTAAAGGGATCGATAAGTTATCAATTTAATATAAACTGATTAGTACAAAAAAGAGAGAAAGTTATATTTCTCTCTTTTTTTGTGCTAATCGAAATTAATTACATGCCAAAATCACATCGTTGTGTACGTGTATTCTCGTAGATTTCACGATCAAAGCGATAATAACGCGCTGGTTTGTGTGAAACACCCTTCTGGGTCTCATCTAAGGGAATCAGGTAATCCATTTTGTTAATTTTCCGGCGGAAGTTTCGTTTATCGTATTCAGTACTAAAAATTACCTCATACACTTTTTGCATTTGTGTTAATGTGAATTTTTCAGGCAGCAACTCAAAAATAAGTGGTTCATGTAATAAATCATAGCGTAATTTGGCCAGGGCTTCTTCTAAGATATTCTTGTGATCGAACATAAGATCTGTTACTGAATTAACATCTTCCCATTTTGCGATTTCAATCAATTTGGAATTGTCAATTGAATTGATGTTTACCAATGAATAAAAACCTACGGTAATTACTCTTTCATCAATTAAACGGGGCTTTACCCACTCGAAATCCTGTGGACGACGCTTCAAACGATCGGGATCGCTGAAAACCATGAACTGTTTCATGAAAATGTCTTCGAGCCCGGTTTGCTCCTTAAGTATTCTTGCGGCTGTGTCGTTAATATCTTCATCCCTGCGTACATGGTTACCTGGTAGTTTCCATTCCTGAACAATTGCTCCATTGAGTGGAACAAATTCTTTACGGACCAAAACCGTCAGTTCATTTTCAAAATATCCGAAAATAACACAATCGACTGAAATAGTGGACAAAATTGTTGATAAGGAGCTGTTTGATTCCGGCATGGGTTGTTGCTTTTAACGATTAATGGATGCAAATGTAGAAAAATATTTTCATACTTAAAGCACTGGAAGTGTCAAAAACACACATTTGATTTTTTATAATGTTAAACTTAGTGTAAAATTAACACTATTTTGTTGTCAATCTAAATTATATATCTTATTTTTGCAATTCCAATACTTATTGTTTAATTGACACTATATAAATTATTAATCTTATTAGTTTAATGTACATGAAAAACCTGGGAGTAATTGCAATTTTTTTACTTGTAGTGGCCGGATGTAGCGAAAAAATAATTCGAATAGCCTGCATTGGTGACAGTATTACTGAAGGAGCAGGAATAAAATATCAAAGTCGGTATTCGTATCCTGCACAACTCGATAGCCTGTTAGGGAATCGTTACCAGGTACTAAATTCTGGAAAAGGGGGAACTACGCTCCAAAAGGAAGGAGATTCGCCATATTGGAATACCAAAGAATTTACCAACACTTTTATGTTTGAACCCGACATACTAATTATAAAGTTAGGGACAAATGATACAAAATCTCAAAACTGGAACCGCGAACGATTTGAAATGGATTATCAATCTTTATTAGACACACTTTTGACCATAGAAACTGCTCCAAAAATATATATGTGTGTACCTGTTCCTGTTTTTGGAAACCAATGGGGCATAAACGATTCAACACTTGTGCAGGGCGTGATCCCATCAATAATAAAAATCGCAACGTCCAATCAAATACCACTTATTGATTTAAACACTCCTCTTCTATACGACGAGGAATTTTTTCCGGATGAGATACATCCGAATGAAGCAGGAGCTAAAAAAGTAGCTACAATCATAGCCAACTTTCTTACAATACACTGATTTTTCTTAAATACAGGCTACTCTATAATTCAAACATCTTATTCATATCACACAGATTATCAATTATATATTAATTATTTTCCAACTTAGTGTAAAATATACACATTAAAGTTTTGGTACTACTAAAATTTATTCTAATTTTGCCCGAAATTCAAATTGTCATAACGACACTATATTACAAACTACTATTTACATGAAAAAAACAATTTTAAGCACCTCAGTACTTTTGACAACCATTCTGCTACATTTATCGTGTTCACAGCAGCAATCTTCTGTTGATGCAGATGTAGATAAAATACTTTCAGAAATGACACTAGAACAGAAGGTGGGTCAAATGGCGCAAATTACATTGGATGTGATTGGAAATGGTGAAACCCGTCATTCGAGTAATGTACCATTTGAAATTGATTCAGCGCGTATTCGTAAAGCACTGGTTGATTATCACATAGGCTCAATATTAAACACTACAAATAATTATGCGCTACCTCCCGAACAATGGAATCAACTTATTAGCTATATCCAGAAAATAGCAATGGAGGAGACTAAGGCCAGAATTCCTGTCATATATGGGATCGATGCCATTCATGGTGCTACCTATACCGATGGAGCCATAATGTTTCCACAACAAATTTCGCTGGCAGCAACCTTTAATACTTCGCATGCGTACAATACAGCCACTGTTAGTGCATATGAAACGAGAGCCAGTGGAATTCCCTGGAATTTTTCGCCAGTACTTGATTTAGGTGCTGATCCTCGTTTTTCACGTCAGTATGAAGGATTTGGCGAAGATCCGTACTTAGTAAAATCCATGGGATTGGCTATGCTTGCAGGATATGAAGGAATTAACGATAGTATTGGCAGTAAATATAAAGTAGCCAGCTGTTTAAAACACTATTTAGGTTATTCAGTGCCATTTTCTGGTAAGGATCGTACGCCTGCCTATATTCCCGATAATATACTTCGAGAATATCATCTTGAACCATTTAGAGCTGCTGTTGAAGCAGGTGCTGAATCGGTTATGATTAATTCTGGTATTATTAACGGTGTGACCATACATGCCAGTCATGATCTGATTACTAAATTACTTAAAGAAGAATTGAAATTTGAAGGAGTTGTTGTAACTGACTGGATGGATATTATTAATCTTCACACCCGGGATAAAATTGCTCAAAGTCACAAAGAAGCTATCAAATTGGCTGTAAATGCAGGAATTGATATGTCGATGATTCCCTATGAATACGAGACCTTTTGTACAAATTTGGTTGAACTGGTAAAGGAAGGTGAAGTAAAGGAAAGCCGCATAGATGATGCAGTGCGACGCATTTTAAAACTTAAACTCAAACTGAATTTATGGGAGCATCCTGTAACAAATATCAGTGATTATCCCGAATTCGGATCTGAAAAGTCGGCCCGTTTGGCATATGAAGCAGCAGCCGAAGCCATCACCTTGTTGAAAAATCAAAATAGCACATTACCTTTGCAGAAAGATGCCAAAGTGTTGGTATGCGGACCTAATGCCAACAGTATGCGCTCACTCAACGGAGGTTGGTCGTATTCGTGGCAGGGTGAAAAAACAGAGCGCTTTACAAGCAGGTTTAACACCATTCTTGAAGCTATTCAAAATGAAATTGGTGCTCAAAATGTAAAATATGTGCCTGGAGTAAGTTATATCAACGAAGGTATGTACTTCGAAGATAAAGACGATAATTTTAGTGAAGCAATACGTTCTGCAGCCACAGTCGATGCGGTCATTTTATGTGTTGGAGAGAATTCGTATTGCGAAAAACCAGGCGATCTGAACGACCTAACACTAAGTGCTAATCAACTGCGATTGGCTAAAGAACTGGCTGGAACCGGTAAACCTGTTATATTAGTATTAAACGAAGGGCGACCAAGAAGTATTCATTCCATTGAGCCCGACATGAAGGCAGTGGTTCAAACCTATCTTCCGGGTAATTATGGGGGTGATGCACTGGCAGATATACTTTTTGGAGACGTGAATCCTTCCGGCCGTTTACCTTATACCTATCCTTCCTATCCAAACTCTTTAGTGACGTATTATCATAAACCATCTGAAGAACAAAAACGTGCTGAAGGTGCCTACGTGTATGAGTCGGATTATAATCCACAGTATGAATTCGGTCATGGATTAAGTTATACCACGTTCGAATACAGCAATTTAAAGGTTTCCAACTCAACCTTCACCGAAAAGGATGTATTGAAAGTAACTGTGGACGTAAAAAACACAGGAAGCAGAAGTGGAAAGGAAAGCATTTTGTTGTATTCGAGTGATGTTTATGCATCGATGACTCCCGACGTGAAACGCCTGCGCAGATTCACAAAAATTAATCTGGAACCAGGTCAATCACAAACTGTTGAATTTGAAATCCGTGCAAAAGATTTAGCTTTTGTCAATCAATACGGACTATGGGTAACTGAACCAGGAGATTTTGAACTGATGATATCCGGCTTAAGAACAAACATTACATTTAAAAATTAACAATCACATAACCATAATAAATAATTCGATGAAAATCACAATCCAAAAAAAGCAAAAAGCAGTTACAACTTTTGGCAGATGGTGTCTGCTGGGGTTTGCGTTGATGATGGCATTAGCTAATCCACTACAAGTGTTTGCCCAAAAGTCGGTCGTTAACGGCGTAGTTGTGGATAGCAACAACGAGTCGATTATCGGAGCAAATGTACTTATCAAAGGTAGCAGTACTGGAACTATTACCGACTTTGATGGTAAGTTCAGTATCGAAGCCTCACCCAGCGATGTGCTGGTAATCAGTTACATTGGCATGAATCCAAGGGAAATAACGGTAGGAAACGAGAAGATTTTTAAAATTATTCTGGTTGAAAATTCCAAAGCGCTCGAAGAGGTTGTCGTAATCGGTTACGGTTCTGTTAAGCGTAGGGATGTGACCACTGCAATCAGTTCCATCTCAACCGACGACCTGAACCAACGTCCCATTGTTTCGGCCGACCAGGCATTGCAGGGTAAAGCAGCAGGAGTTTCGGTAATTAAACCAAACGGCCTTCCCGGAGAGGGGATGGTAATTCGGGTACGAGGAGCTACTTCGATGAATTCCAGTAATGATCCGTTATATGTGGTGGATGGAGTAACGCTTGACAATATTTCTTTCCTGTCGGCTAACGACATAGAAAGTATGCAAGTGTTGAAAGATGCGTCATCAGCAGCTATTTACGGTTCACGTGCAGCAAATGGTGTTATCCTTATTACCACCAAATCAGGTGTGAAAGGGAATGCAAAGGTTTCATTGAATGCATATGCAGGTTTGACCAGTTTGACCAAACGAATCGAATCGCTAAATGTAGAACAGTATCGCGAGCTATTGCAGGATATGAATTCCAAAACAGTTTTACCCGCCAATCTAACAGATAGAACCGACTGGTACGATGAAACCTTTCAAAATGCACTGACTCAGAATTATCAACTCTCGGTTTCGAATGCAACTGATAAAATAAATTACTATTTATCAGCAGGTTATACCGGAGAGCAGGGAATTATTAAAGTGGCCTACTTTGAACG
>JANJXE010000043.1 GCA_024709185.1 Paludibacter sp. | reverse complement strand
TTGTGTTGGCCGGAATAGGTTTGTTCGATGTCAAAGGGCTTACAGAAATCAATCCTTCCATGCAAATCGGGAGTCCGTTATTCGATGAAATTACAATCAAACTCAATCCTGATTATTACAAAGGCAAAGAATTTAAAATTAAAACCAACAACAATTCGAAAGAAAATATTTACGTCGAAAGAATGAGGTTAAACAATTCGGAATTAAACACTCCATCGATTAAATTCTCCGATATTGTGAATGGTGGAACTTTGATTCTGGATATGAGAAATACGCCTGAAAAAAAGAATAAAAAATAGCATAGTTTCTTTTAGTATTAATTTTTAAATCAATTTACAATGAAAACAAATTACTTTTTTCTTATTGTATCACTGTTTTTTGTGATGCAGGTATCCGGAGCACCTACTACAGGTCTCCAGTTTACAGGTGCCTCGGCAAGTTATATCAATGCTGGACAGAACAGTGCTTTTTCTCCGGCTCAATTTACAGTTGAAGCATGGGTCTATTACCAAAGTACAAGCGGGGGGTATGTTATCAGCAATGAAGGATGGGATGGAACCAATGGAGCTCAGGGCTTTTCAATAAGAACTTCCGGTTCAAAGATAGAATTAGTGCTTGGTTCAAATGGATCATGGCCTTCATTACAAAGTTCAACAGATATTCCTTTAAACACGTGGTTTCATTTAGCTGCAACTTATTCCGGAACTGAAATGAAATTGTATGTCAATGGAGTTGAAAACGCGAGTACAAGTGCTATCACACCCATGGTCACATCTAATCAAAATCTTTCAATAGGCGAAGGCTCCATGTGGAAAGACAGACGTTTTACAGGAAAAATGGGTGATATGCGTTTCTGGAATGTTGTAAGAACTCAATCAGAAATTGCTGCTGCTATGTCATCTTCATTGGTGGGAACAGAAACCGGACTTGTTGCCAACTGGAAAATGAATGAAGGTACTGGTAGTCAGGTTGCCGATGTTAAAAATAGTTTTAATCTCACCAAGCCAGACGAAGTGTTGTGGTTTGTTCCTTCTGCTGAAGAAGAAATCGTTGTGCAGGCACCTACTAAAGGCTTAATCTTTGACGGCTCTAAAGCAAATAGTTATGTCGATTTTGGTCAACAAGCTACTATTGCTTCACCTTCAGAATTTACAGTTGAAGCGTTGGTAAATTACAGTGTACTTTCCGGAGGGTATATTTTATCTTCAGAAGGTCATACGGCAGAGGCTGGTGCTCAGGGTTTCTCTTTAAGACTGAATGGAGATAAAATTGATTTTACTGTCGGAGCAAATTCAACATGGCCCGGCATCAGCGCTCCGGCAAGTCCGGCCTTAGATACATGGATTCATGTTGCAGCAACATACAGCTCTACAGCTATGAAGTTATATGTAAACGGATTGGAAGTTGCATCGCTAAGTAATCCGGCGGCTATATCAGCTTCAACTCAAAATTTGATTATGGGTGAAGGTTCGATGTGGAAAAGTCGTGGACTCAGAGGTAAACTCGGATATGTACGTATGTGGAATGTGGCGAAATCAAAAAGTGAAATCAGGGCTGGAATTAACACATATGTTACAGGCTCAGAAGCTAATTTATTGGCAGCATGGAACAATGATGTGAAAGACAACACCGTCCTTCCTGAAATAAAAAACACATATGCCGGGGCAATTGGATCTGATGTTGAATGGTTTGGTTTCCTGACCAGTACAGAATCTTTTATCGATAATTCAATGGTTTATGAATATGTATTGAATAATGGTAAAATCAAAGTGATGAATAAATCAAATACGGCGATTAACCTCTCAGCTTACAGTATCACAGGTCAAACTGTTTTCAGCAAAAGTTTAGCTCCTGTTGAAACAGTCGAACAAGATATTCAGGGATTTGGTAATTGTTTAATCTTGAAGATTGTAAGTGTAGATGGACAGGTTTACACGAGAAAAGTTTTCTCTAAATAAATTAATCACAAAAAACCATTTTAGTTATTCTTCCTGATCAGACTCTGAATTTCAGGGTTTGATCAGGAAAAGTACTAACTGAGATTTTGTGAGTTCCATCCGACAAATCAACGATCTAATACGAACAGATGAAAGTAAGTTGTGTCTCATTTTTGTTATCTCTCTTAATAATTATACAACTGTCTGCAACACCAGCAGATGTTTCTTCGGATGTATCGGCAGTAGAAGAAATAACAGTAAAAGAACCTGTTAAAGGGTTGATTTTTGATGGGACAAAATCCAATAGTTTCATTAATCTTGGAAATAATCCCCTCCTTGTTTCTCCCTCAGAATTCACAGTTGAAGCAGTTGTTTACTTTTCGTCTTTAACCGGTGGTTATATAATTTCATCTGAAGGCTGGACGAGCACAGAAGGTAATCAGGGCTATTCATTGCGGTTGAATAACGGGAAAATTAATTTTTCCGTTGGTGTGAGTTCAGCCTGGTCCGAAATTAACGCTCCTGTTGATGCACCCTTGAATAAATGGATACATGTTGCTGCTGTTTACAGCACTGATTTCATGAGATTGTATG
>JANJXE010000452.1 GCA_024709185.1 Paludibacter sp. | reverse complement strand
GCGTATGAAATCGCACGCAATAAGTTTGAAGCCGGACTAATACGCGAGGTGGATGCTCTGCAGATGGAAGTAGACCTGGCGGAATCGCAAAACAATTATGATCTGGCGCTTGTGAATCAAAATTCGGCAGCTAATTACTTTAAAGAGCTGATAGGATTGCAGTTGGCAGATAGCGTGGTGCTGAGTACACAGTTCGATTACCGGGTGGTGATAGTGGATCCGGAGAAGGCAGTACGGCTGGCGATGGCCAACCGGTTGGAGATCCGTGAACAGGAAATACAGGTGGAACTGAATACGATGAGTGTGAAACAACAGAAGGCCGAAGGGATGATACGTGCCAACCTGAATGCTTACTACGAGAAGGCCGGAGTAAGCACTCAGGATATTAACACGCAGTTGCGCACGGCTTTAGGCAATGCCTATAGCGATTTTCTGACCCGACCGCAGAATTACGGAGTGGGCCTGAACATCACCATTCCGCTGCTCGACTGGGGTGAAAACAAGTCGCAGGTTCGTGCTGCCGAAGCTCGTCTGAAACAGAATATTCTGCGCAGGGAAGAGGTTCAGCGGAGCATAGAACGGGAGGTGCGTAACCTGGTCGATGATTTAAACAGTAGTCTGAAACGCTTACAGTTACTGGAAAAAAACCTGAAGGTTGCAGAAAAGAGTTTTGAAATCACCCGCCAACGATTTTCGGATGGCGATATCGACTCTCAGGCACTGGCGCTGGAACGCAACCGGTTGAACAATGCGTACAATTCGCACCTGCGGGCGTATATTAACTATCAGCTAAAGCTGGCTGATATTATGCGCCGCACGTTTTACGATTTTCAGAAAGATAAGGCTATAGAATAAGTCTGGTTCATGCCGGTTCGTGAGTTAAAATCCAAACTTCCGGCCCTTCGCTCAAAAAACTAATCCTTTGCAAGCTAAATCCCCCCAAACTCGCCCTACGGGCTCAGACAGGGGGGATTTTTTACGCTTGCTTCAGGATGTTTTTTGGCTCACTGCCTAAGGTTTGGATTTTTAACTCACGAACCTATTGGTCAGCACTGAGCAGTCTTATACCCCTTGTACAAGATAAATGGTGTAACCCACATACATCAGGAGCAATACAATAGCTTCCCATCGGTCGAGCTTATGCTTTTTGCCGGTAAACATGGCAAAAAACAACAGCAAGGTGCCAACTGTGAGCAACAACAGGTCGGTGTTGAAGACAGTGCTGAAAGATATTGGATTTATTACAGCACTTACACCCAGAATCAGGAAGATATTAAAGATGTTTGAGCCGACTATATTTCCTACAGCGATGTCATTATTCTTCTTAATTGCTGCCACTACCGAAGTTGCTAATTCAGGGAGAGAAGTTCCTGCTGCAACGATGGTGAGTCCGATTATTTTTTCACTGATTCCCATCGCACGCGCCATATCCACAGCACTGGTCACCACCAGTCGTCCTCCGGCTATTAACGCAGCCAATCCGCCGATTATTAACAAGGCCATTTTCCATCCCGGATATTTTTTTGTAACTATTTCAGCATCTGCAGGATCTTTTTTGAGTTGATTAGCTACATACCACAAAAACCATCCGAAGAATGCCAGCAGGATGATACCGTCTAACCGACTGATAACTCCCTCAGCTCCTGAGAATATATCATTGGCAAAAATAAAGAGGAGTGCCACCGCCAGTAATGAAAAGGGGATTTCCTTCCATACGGTACTGTGTTGCACCGCCAACGGTGTAATAATGCCGGCAATTCCCAGAATAACCAGCAAATTGAAGTTATTACTTCCGATGATATTTCCAAGAACGATATCGTGGCTACCCTGAGCAGCTGCAAAAACGTTTACCACCAGTTCCGGTGCCGAAGTTCCGAAAGCAACGATGGTGAGGCCAATGGCCAGGTCGGATACATTGTATTTTTTAGCAAGTGCCGATGCACCACTAACCAGCCAATCGGCTCCGAATACCAAAAAAACGAAGCCTGTAATTAATAATAAAATCTCTATTCCCATTGTTTACTATTGTTTTTGATATTGTTCCGCTGAATTGAAAAGTCCCATTTGCGCACGCATCAGGTTGGCCGATTTCAATACAATGGATTTTGTTTCGTTTAAAAGATTGAGATAAAGGATGCTATTGCGGGTGCCACTTTCTTTTTCCTTTGTACGTGAAATCTGACGTTTAACAAGATTTGCGTACAAATCGAGAATGGATGCTCTTCGTTCCTTGATTTCTTTCAGCCCTGAATAGTCGCTGGTTTCAATCATGGTGTTGAAATCGTTGAACAAGTCGATTAACTCATCACCCAACAGTCGCATATCCTCAATTTGTTCTTTGGTAAAGCCTTCGTGGTTGTTGTCGATAAACCGATAAGCCGATTCGGTCATATACCGTAATGCAATCGAAATTTCATAGAAGTAATCGACCAGCTGCACATAAAACTGCCCGGTTTCCAATGCGTCATGTTCCAGTTTCTGTAAAGTAGGCAACACCTCATACGAGCGACGACGTTTTGAACGTCCATGAAACTCGTCGGCCACTTTGTACAATTTCATCAGACCTTTTCGATCTTCAGTAAACAGTCCGTCAAGCAAACCTTTGTAGATTTGAATGGTTGTCTGCACTGAGTCCCTGAATTCACGGGTGCAATTTTCTATAATATCACTGCCCGAATCCATCAGTTTTGCATCTTCCTGAACTTCCTTTGCTTCTCTTTTCTTGTGAATCCGTGTAAACTGTAAAAAGAGAACCACTACAAGGGCAATGGATCCGGCTACTGCATATAATCCGCCGTACATCAGAGCAAAGGCAACAAGAGCTGAAATGGTGAAAGCCACAAAGGCAGTGAGGAACCAGCCGCTGATAACCGTTAACACGCCTGTAATCCGGTAAACAGCACTTTCGCGTCCCCAGGCCCGGTCGGCCAACGATGACCCCATGGCAACCATGAAGGTGACATAGGTAGTTGAAAGCGGAAGTTTAAGTGAAGTTCCCAGAGATATTAACAATGCCGAAACGGTAAGGTTTACAGAAGCCCGTATGAGGTCGAACGATTCTTCACCTTTTTCACCTCCGTTAAGTGGAGAGAAGCGACGGTCGATAAAGTTATTGATGCTCTGTGGCAGTAGCTTTTCAATTTTTTTGTTGAATTGAATGGCACGCCGAACAATCGTACGTGAAGCTACGGTGGAATTGAAGCGTTCCATTCCATCACCCTGTCGCGAAAGGTTGACTTCTGTTTTCGTAACTGTACGTGCTTTTTTCGAAAACCACAATGCCAGTACCATAATAATTCCGGCACCAAACAAATAGCGCCAGTCGACATTTACCGGATCCGATAATCCCTGCATCATCAGGGTCTCAACATTCCCGCCCGAAGCTGCAATCCCGCTGGCAATTTCATACGAGCTAAGGCCAGCCATAAATACTCCGATGAAGTTCACCAGGTCGTTGCCGGCAAAGGCAAGAGCCAGCGATGCGGTTCCCAACAAAATAATTATCTTAAGAATATTTACTTTGAAAACATGTTGCAGAATGGACATTACTACCGACCAGCCAATAAAGGTGAACAGTAGCATCATGCCAATGTTTTCCTGCATAAGCAGCATATTCTCCTTCGAAATCAGTGTAGTCCCTTTTAATCCCTTGAAAACGGCAAAATAGCTTATGGCAGTGAGTGCCAGGCCGGTCCATATCCCTCCGAAATACAAAAAGGTTTTTTGATACCGGAAAGAAAACAGCAGTCGGGAGAGCCACATCACCAGAGTTCCGACGGTAAAGGCAATAACAACCGATACCAGGATCCCTGAAATAATCCCCATGGTTTTGCCGGCGTTGATGTAATCGATGAGCACGCCGGCATCAGTTTGCCAAATGTTGAACAATGCAACGGCAACAGCTGCACCCAGCAGTTCGAATATCAACGAAACAGTGGTTGAAGTGGGTAATCCGAAGGTGTTAAAAACATCCAGCAGGATAACATCCGTAACCATCACTGCCAAAAAAAGCATCATGATTTGGGGGAAAGTAAACATTCCCGGATGAAACACTCCGCTGCGGGCAATTTCCATCATCCCGCTCGAAAATAAGGAGCCGACGATGATACCAATGGAAGCAACGGTAAGGATAACCCAACGCGGGGCAACCCTTGAACCGATTCCTGAGTTCAGGAAATTTACGGCATCATTGGCAACCCCTACCACCAGGTCGAGGGAAGCTAATGCCAACAATACAAGTACAATGACAATGTAGATTGGGTCCATAGGAGTATAAAAAAGGGGATTGTATATAAAAACAATCCCCGGTTTATTAAAGTTTAAAAATATTGAAAACGAGTGCAGTCTGTTCGCTGGTCAGTTCCTTTGCTTCTGTTTGTACTTCGTATTCAAAAGGAACATACTTCAGGAGTTGAAGCACACAAATTGACTTATTAGGTGTATATGCAATACGTAATTTGATGCCTTTGTCTATGGTTTGGCGCACTTTTACCAGTTCGCTGTATTGTTCATTTTCAAGGATACGGGTTACCTTCATTAAATTTTCTGCGTC
>JANJXE010000451.1 GCA_024709185.1 Paludibacter sp. | reverse complement strand
TCACCAAAGGCAATGTTACATTTTCCCACAAAGCATTCAATTTGAATAACTCGCCATCATTCTTATATTCATATTCAAGGAAAATATCGTAACCATCCATATCGATATTCTGCTGATAAATCATATTCGGACGTTTTTCGTAGCCATCTTTATCGCAATTGCATACCTCTACAATTTTACCCCTCGCTTTTCTGTTTTCAGTATATACCCAATAAACCCCGCTTGGCAGATCTTTAAACTGGTAATAACCATCTTTAGCCTCTGTTTCTATGGGGAACTTTTTGGTACTGGTCCACAAATACGGCTCTATATAGACTTTGATTTTGGTTTTTTGCAGTTTTGTATCTTCTTTCCTGATGAATTCATCGGGCTCGTCGCGCCATTTGTTCCATTTGTCCGGGTCTTCGTTAGGCGCGATCAGAAATCCTTCAACAGTATTACGGGTACTAAATGTAGTATGAATTTCAACTTTTTCTTTTCGTTCAGCTTTCACCTTATCAAATCGAATCACTTTGTCTTTGCTATGGTCATTTTCCCAATGCAAATCTCCATAGGTTTTTACTATTATTTCATCTTCGTTATCCTTTTCAGGCTTATCATAGTGATGAATACATCCGTTAATTTTTACATGAGGAAAATAATGACCCGGGGTAAGATCTCCAAAATTATACCCCGACTGATTGTGAGGTTCAAACGGTTTCCATTCCAATTTATCGGGTTTGCCGGAATTAGCATCCTCATTACCGGGTCCGTAGCGTTGATTAGCAATCTTTTTTTCATTGCCGGATGACCAAAATGGATGGTCGAGTAAAAGTTCCTGCCCTTTATCACCTTCATAATAGACATTTCCCGAAATTTCGCCATCGTTGGGCTTTTCGATGATGAAATGTGCCACCACATTGACCGTGTGGGTCACAGTCTTACCCTCCAGTTTTTGTGTTACCTTAAAGTTTTTATACTGAAAAGCGATCTCTTCGTCAGCTGCATTAAGTGGCGTTAAACCTACCTGCACACTCAGGTACTTTTTCTCTTCATTTACAGTGTATTTGATGGGATTTTCAAGATCAAACCTTCCGAAATTATGTTCATCGATTACTTTATTTACCGATTGCTTAACGGTTTCGGGGGAAAAGATATCGCTGATGCTTCCATCGTATTTGGATACTATCCGTACCGAAAGATGAAAACCATAGGGATCAGAATCAGAAGGAATTGCTTCGTCGGCTTCCTGAATAATACGATCTATCTGTGCATAAAATTCACGAATAGTAAACTCCTGCATTTGGCAAAAAGCTTTTACCGAAAAAAGGAGTAATACAACTACCAGTAGTTTTTTCATGTATAAGTCGGGCTATGTGATTACTGTTTTACAAACTCTACACGTCGGTTTTGAGCTTTACCTTCAGGTGAATCATTACCTGCTATTGGTTTGGTTTCGCCATGTCCTTTACTGCTTAGCCTGCCAGCATCAATACCTGCATTTTTGAGTGCTTCCACCACTGCCCTGGCACGGGCCTCTGAAAGTTTTTGGTTGGCAGCCAGTTCGCCATCACTGTCGGTATGCCCTTCCACGCTGAATTTCAGATCGGAATGATCTGTCATCATTTGCACTACGTAATTAATTGTGCCCATGCTCTCAGGCTTTATTGTAGCTTTGTTCACATCAAATTTGATCCCGGTGGTTATAAATTTACCGTCGGTCAGAAATTTGTCGTACAACGGAACCGCACCTTTAGCAATACGTACATTCCTGATAAAGGGTTTCGCACTGCCCGATACATTGTGTGCAGAGATCATGATTCCCGTCGGATTAATTTCCAGATTGGGTAAATTCAATACACGTACATCATCCAAATACCCTTTCAAGGCTCTTTTGTTGAATGAAATAGCGATATGTCGCCAACCTTCAGCCGGTTTTAGTTTATCCTGTCCCGGATACGAATCGCCTATCATGTCGTATGTAATGGATGAATATTCAATACGGACAGGCTTTGAAGGTTTCATTATTTTTGTCTGATTTTTCATGTCATACAAAAACAGGTTATAAGTGCTGTTTAATTTATTATCCTTGTGAAAATACACATCCATCTCAATTGTAAACAATTCGGGCAGATAGTCTTCGGTTCTGTTTTTAAGCAAAGGTAAAATTGCATCGGGTGCATTGGAGTTTGTTTTTTTAAACCATACCACATTTTCGCCACCCCAGTCTGCAATCTCAATTGTCCCCTTAGTCATGTCCCAGCGTGATGGGAATTCTCCATTTTGCTCATTGGTGAAGTCATCTTCAAATATTATCTCAGTTCCGGGTATAAAGTCGTACTTTGACCAGGTAAGTGTTGGTTGTGCATGTTCGGAAGTAGTATTGGAGTTTGTTCCTTGCGATGTGCCGGATTGATTTTTAGTTGTTTTGGAGTCTTCAGCTTTTTTTGACTGTGTTTTTCCTGTTCCAAAGATAGAATCCTCGACAGAATCGAGCGACTTCTCCACTGTTTTATCAATGCGGTTACTTACCCGGTTTTCGATGCTTCGTTCAGCTTTTTTAATGCTACGTTCGATTACTTTGTCTAATTTCAATTGCGCATTGGTGCTTGTAAACGCAATGCACAAAGCCAACATGCTTAGGTAAAGTTTTGATTTCATTGAGATTGAATTAAATGGTTAAAAATTTCTGCTTGTGAAGATTCGATAAAATTGTGCAAATATATTCATTATTTCAAAAAAAATACTATATTTTCATTATTTTTTAAATTTGAATTAAGTTTAGATTGACAGGATTTAAAAGAGTTGCATTTGCTTTACACAAACAAACAAAAAGGGCCTACATTTTACTGTAAGACCCTTTATAATAGCAGTCGGGGTTACAAGATTCGAACTTGCGACCACTCGCCCCCCAGACGAGTACTCTAAACCGGGCTGAGCTACACCCCGCGATTGCTTTGCGGGTGCAAATGTAGCAAAAGTTTTTGAACTATCAAAGCCCTTTTTCAGATAAATAGCGCTCGGCTTCGATGGCGGCCTGACAGCCACTTCCGGCTGCTGTAATGGCCTGGCGGTAGTGCGGGTCGGCTACGTCGCCCGCTGCAAAAACACCCGGAACATTCGTGCGGGGTGTTCCCGGTATGGTCTGGATATAGCCAACTTCATCGGTTTCTACCCAGGGCTTGAAGATTTTTGAATTCGGTGTGTGACCAATTGCCAGGAAGAAACCGTCGATTTCAATGTGAACATTTTCTTCATCGGCCTGTCCGCGGCGTTTCACCAGATTTGCGCCCTGTACTACTTTGTCACCGGTAAGTCCCAGCGTTTCGTGTTCGAACAGCACTTCAATTTTCGGGTTGTTCATCACCCTGTCCTGCATAATTTTTGATGCACGCAGGAAGGGTTTACGTACGATCATGTACACTTTGCTGGCTAATCCTGCAAGGTAAATAGCTTCTTCACAGGCTGTGTCACCACCCCCAACTACGGCTACGTTCATTTTACGGTAGAAAAATCCATCGCAGGTTGCACAGGCTGAAACTCCTGAGCCGGCGTACTTGTTCTCATCGGGTAAACCGAGGTACTTGGCTGTAGCTCCGGTTGAAATAATCAGGGTGTCGGTTTCAATCACTTTTTCACCATCGATGGTCACTTTGTAGGGTGCCGATGATAAATCGGTTGCTGTAGCTGCTCCGAAACGGATGTCGGCACCGAAGCGTTCGGCTTGTTTTTTCAGGTCTTCCATTAGTTCTGGACCTGTTGTTCCACTGGGGTAGCCCGGAAAATTTTCTACTTCGGTGGTGGTAGTCAACTGCCCGCCGGGTTGCATTCCTTCATACAAAACTGGGCTTAGATTGGCACGTGAGGCATAGATAGCAGCAGTGTATCCCGCAGGTCCTGATCCAATAATCAGGCATCTTACTTTTTCGTTCATATAGTCAGTTTTTTAAAATTTCATCGTAAATCGTTGATTGTCATGCCCGGATATTTTGTCGCATCGAACCTGAAAGTAGCAGGTGTAACCGTCGCATTATTCCGGTAATTTTTCAGGGTCAGTTCGTTGCGGCTTCCGTCGCGGTTCAAAACGTAAATTGAATGCAATTGATTCGTGCTTTTTACAAATTGAACGGTTACTTTTACAAACTGATCATTGGCTTTCAATGGAGTAAGCTCAATAATATGGTTACCTGCACTTTTTTGTTTGCTGAAACCCGCCTTGCTTTTGGCTGTAAATCCTGCCAAAACTGCCATGGGATTTGTTTCGGCAAGTTCCTGAGCTGTGGGCTCTGTGATGCTTACTTCTTTATTTTGTTCAAACAAAGCCCATTGGGTGGAGCCATCGTACCATACTTTCACTTCGTCCATTGTCAGGTAAAACTGATTGCCTTTCATAATCAGATTTCCTGAAACCGACTGCGAATTTACACCATTTTTGGGAATCACTTTTAAATCGAAAGCAGTCTGCACCGCCGAACTGCGTACCGAATTCAGGTATTCGTTGATAATCTTTTGAGCATCAGTGCTATTTTGAGCCCAACTACCTGCTATCGAATTTATAAATAGTAAAATAGATAAAACTTTTTTCATCGTAATTGTTTTAAAATCATATCCAGGTGGTGGTCGTCCATCACCAATACCTGACGGGCCTTACTTCCTTCGTTTGGACCAATAATTCCGGCTACTTCCAGTTGATCCACAATGCGTCCGGCCCGGTTGTATCCAATCGAGAATTTCCGTTGAACATTGGAGGTCGACCCCTGTTGGGAAGCAACAATGAGTCGTGCTGCTTCTTCAAACAAGGGATCGCGTTTGCTCAGGTCCACACTACTCAAATCAGCACCTTCGCCATCCGGACCCACATACTCAGGCAGATACAGCGCTGTAGGATAGCCTTGCTGGCCGCTGATATGATGAACGATATTTTCTACTTCAGGAGTATCGACAAAGGCACATTGTACGCGAATAAGTTCATTGCCTGAAGTAAAGAGCATATCGCCACGACCTACCAGCTGATTGGCGCCCGGCCCATCAATAATCGTGCGCGAATCAATCATCGACGATACACGGAATGCAACACGTGCAGGGAAGTTCGCTTTTATAACCCCTGTAATAATATTTACTGAAGGCCGTTGGGTGGCTATAATCATGTGGATACCAATAGCGCGGGCCAGCTGGGCAATACGGGCAATCGGAAGTTCAACTTCTTTGCCAGCTGTCATGATAAGGTCGCCAAACTCATCCACAATGACAACAATATAAGGAAGGAAGCGGTGACCTTTCTCTGGATTGAGCTGACGGTTCACAAACTTCTCGTTGTACTCCTTAATATTACGTACATGCGCCTTTTTTAGTAATTCGTAACGGTCGTCCATTTCCTTACAAATCGAACTAAGTGTTTCGACCACCTTGGTAGTATCGGTAATAATTGCATCTTCTCCATCGGGTAGTTTGGCCAGGAAGTGCTTTTCAATTCCTCCATAGATATTGAATTCAACCTTTTTAGGGTCAATGAGCACCAGTTTCAGTTCGGCAGGATGTTTTTTATACAGCAAGGAAGTGATAATCGCATTCAGTCCCACCGATTTTCCCTGACCTGTGGCGCCGGCTACGAGCAAATGAGGCATGCGGGTAAGGTCCACCATAAATACTTCGTTGGTGATGGTTCTACCGAAGGCAATCGGTAAATCGAACTTCGACTCCTGAAATTTTTTGGATGCAAGTACCGAGTGCATCGAAACAATCTGTGGATCGGCATTCGGAACTTCTATACCGATAGTTCCCTTTCCAGGAATAGGAGCAATAATTCGAATTCCGGTCGCTGCCAGACTCAGCATGATGTCGTATTCCAGGTTTTTAATCTTGGAAATGCGCACTCCCTCTTTCGGGACAATTTCGTACAACGTAATGGTAGGCCCAACAGTAGCTTTGATCGTTTTAATTTCAATACCATAATGCTGAAGCGTGCGGGTGATGCGTTCCTTGTTGGCCGTCTGCTCCTTCATGTCGATCTGCGTTTCATTATCCGTTCCATACACTTTCAACAGGTTGAGTGTAGGGAAGTTATAGCGCGATAAATCGAGCGTAGGATCGTATTTTCCAAGTTTATCAATACTGTATTCCGGATCCGCATTTTCTTCGGCAGCGTATTCAGCATCGGTAAGTGGATGGTGATCTTCGTGTACAGGAGGTGTAATCTCAAATGCAACCTTATCAGAAGGATTTGGTTCAGCCTCATCGAGCGGTACTTCATCTTCGTTTTCCAGCTCATCCAGATCAAGCGGATTGTTTTCACCTCCCCTGATCCATTCATCCGGAACAATTTCAGTCCCTACAGCTACCAAAGGCTCATCGACTTCTTCATCATCTTCATCCAGCAAAACCGGTTGTTTAGCTTCTTTTTTGGAAAATAGAGATTTCAAAAAAGGCAGTGTTTTGGAAGAAGTGATAACACTGTAAATAATAAAGCTTACAGCCAGTCCCAGCA
>JANJXE010000399.1 GCA_024709185.1 Paludibacter sp. | reverse complement strand
CTATCTTGTGAAAAAGATGTTTGTTACACACTTACTGACAATTGGGTTTCTGTTGGTGCTCTATCTTCTTGCCAAGAATCCGCTCAATATCCTTGATTTTAAATTTTTCCTTCGAATGGATTACCGATACAGATACCCCTTTTTTATTGGCACGACCGGTACGACCACTACGGTGCGTATAACTCTCCACATCATCGGGAAGGTTGTAGTTGATTACGTGAGTCAGGTCGCTTACATCCAGTCCACGGGCAGCCACATCGGTAGCAACCAGTAACTGAAGGTTACGAATTCGGAATTTCTGCATGACAGTATCGCGTTGTGCCTGTGATAGATCACCGTGAAGGGCATCAGCATTGTAACCATCGCGCATCAGGTGATCTGCTACTTCTTTGGTTTCCTGACGGGTACGACAAAAAACAATACCATAAATGTCGGGATTCAGGTCAACGATACGTTTAAGTACCAGGTAGCGTTGTTTGGCCTGCGATACATAAAATATATGCGATACATTGTCGGAACCCGAGTTTTTGGTACCAACTGTGATTTCGGTATATTCCTTCATGTATTTTTTAGCAATACGGGCAATTTCAGCAGGCATGGTGGCCGAGAAAAGGGTAGTGCGTCGCGTATCGGGCGTGGTAGCCAGGATTGTTTCAATATCTTCCTTGAAACCCATATTCAGCATCTCATCAGCTTCATCGAGCACCAGGAATCGGATGCTTTCCAGTTTGATTTTTCCTCTTTCAATCAGGTCGATTAGTCGTCCCGGAGTAGCTACAATGATCTGCGGGGTAGTGTCGAGTTGTTTAAGCTGGGTACGGATGTCTTCACCTCCATACACAGGAACAATACGGGTTTTCAGAAATTTGGAGAAGTTTTTCAGATCGTTCGAAATCTGAATACATAGTTCGCGGGTGGGAGCCAGTACCAGGGCCTGTACCTGTTTTTGGTACGGGTCGATCATGTTCAGGATAGGCAACCCAAAGGCAGCCGTTTTACCGGTTCCCGTTTGCGCCAAAGCAACCAGGTCGGTATTGTTTTCAAGCATGAAAGGAATTACCTTTTCCTGCACAGGCATGGGGAACTCGAATCCGAGTTCTCCGATTGCTGAAAGAATCTCTTCTTTCAGATTCAGTTCTTTAAATGTCATGTAAATAAATTTGGATTTGTACACGTTCTGGGCAATCCTCCGGCGATTTTTACATTCGTCACTTAAACGTGTACCCCCTCAGAAGCCATACTGCATAAGTTAGTGCAGTGATAATCGGAATTTTACCCTTCCCGCGCTTTTGTATAATTTTCGGGTACAAAGGTAATCAAACTTTTTGGATTCACAATTATTAAAATTTCGTGGATTTTTTGTACTTTTGCACTCAAATTTACAGAATCATCCGACAAAATATAATTACTTATTAATAAAACATTTACGTATGAAACCAATGACTAAAAGTCCCCTGCAGATTGCCAGGGCTTCGTATCAGCCCAAGCTTCCGGCTTCTCTCAAGGGTAATGTGGTACTTAAAGAGGGTGCTGCCACCGAATCTGTAGCCGATCAGGCCGACATTAAAGCACTTTTTCCAAATACCTATGGTATGCCGGTAATCAGCTTCGAACCGGGTGAGAAAAAAGAATATCCGGTGAAAAATGTGGGCGTAATTCTTTCTGGTGGTCAGGCTCCCGGTGGTCACAACGTAATTTCCGGAATTTTCGATGGATTGAAAGCACTGAATCCTGCCAACAAATTGTATGGCTTTTTGGGTGGACCCAGTGGTTTGGTGGATCATAAATACATGGAACTCACTAAAGAAATTGTTGATGAGTACCGCAATACCGGTGGTTTCGATATCATTGGTTCAGGACGTACCAAACTGGAAGATGAAGCGCAGTACGAAAAAGGAGCAGAGATCTGCGAAAAGCTGAATATTAATGCAATCGTGATTATCGGTGGCGACGACTCTAATACAAATGCCTGTGTATTGGCTGAATATTATGCTCAGCACAACCGGAATATCCAGGTTATCGGCTGTCCGAAAACCATTGATGGTGACCTGAAAAACGACTGGATTGAGACTTCTTTTGGTTTCGATACAGCCTGTAAAGTTTATTCCGAATTGATTGGTAACATTCAGCGTGATGCCAATTCGGCAAAAAAATACTGGCACTTTATTCGTCTGATGGGTCGTTCGGCTTCACATATCACCCTGGAATGTGGCTTACAGAGTCAGCCTAACATTACCATTATTTCGGAAGAAGTGGAAGCGAAAAATATGACACTTACCGATGTGGTGGATGAAATTGTAAATGTGATTGTTCACCGGGCCGATCATGGAATGAATTTCGGTACTATTTTGATTCCTGAAGGTTTAATTGAATTCATCCCGGCAATGAAAAAGTTAATTTCAGAACTAAATGACTTGCTGGCTCATAACGATGATTTTAATGCCCTGGATACCGACGATGAAAAGCGTCAATATGTAAAAGGCTTGCTTTCACCCGACAGCGCTAAAGTATATCGTGATCTTCCCAAGGGAATTGCCCGTCAGCTTACTCTCGACCGCGACCCACACGGAAACGTTCAGGTATCGTTGATTGAAACTGAAAAACTGTTGATTGAGATGGTGGCCAAACGATTGGCAACGCTCAAGGCATCAGGTGTTTATAAAGGTAAATTTGCCAGCATCAATCACTTCTTCGGATACGAAGGACGTTGCGCTATTCCTTCCAATTTCGATGCTGACTACACCTATTCATTAGGCTATACTGCTGCGGTACTTATATCGGAAAACCGTACAGGCTATATGGCATCGGTTCGTAACCTGACGTCCCCTGCTACAGAATGGATTGCAGGTGGTGTGCCCATCACTATGATGATGAATATGGAACGCCGTCATGGTAAAATGAAACCGGTAATTCAGAAAGCACTGGTGAAGCTGGATGGTGCTCCGTTTAAATACTTTGCAGCTAATCGCGCAGCCTGGGCCGACGAAAGTCTGAGCTATGTATATCCCGGTCCTATTCAGTACTATGGTCCTACCGAAGTTTGTGACCTGCCAACCCGCACTCTGTTGCTGGAAAAAGAATAATTCATGTCCGAGTTTTCGTTACATCAACAGGCTCATGTGGCTATGCTGCATGAGGTGTATGAGGCGATTACCACCCGTACAAAAGCTGCTGAAACAATCCGGGGATACGATGCCATGATACAAATGGTAACGCCCCCGGATATAGTTGTGTTTGTGCATGAATTGGTACAACGCACTTCCGATATGGAAGCTATGCGTATGGGCATCAACAAACTGTTGAATGTGACCTATAAAGCACTTTCGGGCTATCCCTATGTGGCTCCGACTGACGGTAGTTATTTTGATGTTTGCATCCGTAATAATAAGGCGATGATGCAGCTGTTGGAATCAATCCGACCGGTACTGGTTGAGTTCAATAAAGATACATCCAATACCGGGTTACGGTCTTCACTGGCTGGTTTATGTAAGAAGCTCCTTCCATTTATGAATTACTACGTTATCAAGGAGAATGTACTTTTCCCGATGGTAGAGCGTGAACTGGAGGAGTTTAAATGTATTTCGGTGATGTGGTCGTTTCACGATCAGATTAGAAGAGACCTTGATGCTCTGATTAGCTTTCTCGATTCGGATCAGGAAGTTGATTTGAAACAAGTAAACCGCTGGGCCGGAGATCTTTTCTTCAATATCTACGCGGTACGATTTCGTGAGGAACGCATTCTTTTTCCTGTATTGGAACAAAAAATTGAACCTGAGAAGATTGAGTCGCTCTGGAATGAAAGTGTGGAACTGGGTTTTCCGTATTACAATCCGGAGAAAAAGGTACCGGCTATTTCGATGAAGTTGGATATAGAGCCTGAATTGCACGATTTGAAAACCGGATTGCTCACTATTGAGCAACTGATATTAATTTTCAGGCATTTGCCGGTCGATTTGACCTATGTAGATGAATATAATAAAGTGCGGTTTTTTTCTTCGCCACCCAACCGGATTTTTCCACGCACCGTGGCCATTATCGGTCGCGATGTAAACAACTGCCATCCGCACGAAAGTGTACATGTGGTTGAGAAAATTGTGGATTCGTTCCGCAACGGTACCCGCGACAAAGCCGATTTCTGGATTAATATGCGCGGTAAGAAAATTCTGATTCAGTATTTTGCGGTACGCGATGAAGAAGGTCGCTATAGAGGCGTTCTTGAAGCATCGCAGGAAATAAGCGAGATACAAGCTTTAGAAGGCGAAAAGCGGATTTTGGACTGGGAATGAAACTGACAGATGCAAAGCGATAACTACTAATCAACAAAAAAGGTTGTCTGAATTGAATCAGACAACCTTTTTTGTTGATAGATACGGGATAATTAATACCCCCATTTCACCCACACAGCACCCCAGGTGAAGCCGGCTCCAAAGGCGGTAAGAATGATATTCTGACCTTTTTTGAAGTCTTTTTCTCGTTCCCAGATGCAAATGGGAATTGTTGCAGCGGAGGTGTTTCCGTATTTTTCGATATTGATAATCACACGGCTATAGTCAACACCGGTACGGGCAACCACGGCATCGATGATGCGCAGGTTGGCCTGATGGGGAATCAGCCAGCTGATATCCTCTGATTTCAGACCGTTTTTATCCATTATATCGCCCGATGAATTGGCCATGTTGGTAACAGCATGTTTAAATACATACTGACCTTCCTGGTACACCGAATGTTCGCGTTTATCGATGGTTTCGTAGCTGGCCGGATTAGCTGATCCACCTGCTTTGAGCATGAGGTGTTTTCCACCCGACCCATCCGTCATAATCAGCGAGTCCATTACACCAACTTCTTCGGTAGTTGGTTCCACCAAAACTACACCGGCACCATCTCCAAACAAGGGAGCGGTAGTTCGGTCTTCGTAATTGGTGATTGACGACATTTTTTCAGCCCCGAAAACCAGGATTTTTTTGTACCTGCCCGATTCGATAAAACTGGCGGCATTCGTCAGCGCTACAATGAATCCTGAACAGGCAGCCTGAATGTCAAAACCCAGGGCATTCTTAATTCCAAGTTTATCGGCAACAACAGCTGCCAGCGATGGAAATATATAATCGGGAGTAGTAGTGGCTACCAGTATCAGGTCAATTTCTTCAGGCTTGGTGGCTACTTTGGAAAACAAATCTTCCGCAGCCTTCACAGCCATATACGAAGTTCCTGCTCCCGGTTCTTTAAGGATACGACGTTCCTTAATTCCAACGCGGGTGGTAATCCATTCATCACTGGTGTCCATCATCGTGCTGAGTTCCTGATTGTTCAGGATATACTCAGGCACATAACCACCTACACCCGTGATTACTGCACGAATTTTTGACATATTATACAGCAGCTAATTTTTCGATGGCCAGTTTACCTCTGTAGTAACCGCATTCGCCACATACTGTGTGGTAAATATGTGCAGCGCCACAGTTAGGACAAATGGATAAAGTAGGAGCTTCTGCCTTGTAGTGAGTTCTTCTTTTTCGAGTTCTGGTGTTTGATTGTTTTCTCTTGGGATGTGCCATTTTATTACACTTTTTTAATTGTTATCAAAATTTATATTTTGCAGACTTTCCCATCGCGGGTCAACCTGTGTATCGTCAACTATGGTATCATCATCGCTGTCGTCGAAGTCGAACAAACCGTTGTCATCCGTGTCGTCCTTCTGACGGGTAATGTGACGTTTCAGTTTAGTAACCATGCTTTTGTTGCATTCTCCCGGGGCATGTACATGCTTAATGGGAATGTTCAGTACAATAAATTCGTACATGAACCATGCAATGTTTATCGACCCTTCGGCTTCGGGAACAACAACGATTTCGTTTTCTTCCGACCAGCTGGCTCCGAATTTTACCTGTAAAACATCTTCATGATGTATGGGCTGGTTCATATCGTCGAGACAGCGATCGCAGGGAATCTGAATCACTCCGTCGAGGATAAAACTTAACTCGTAAACGCCGATTTTCTTCTTAACACTAACTTTTGCACCGACCAGCCCCTTTTTAACTTCCGGACTATCGATTTTTGCAAAGTATTCATCGTTTAAGCTGAACTCGAACGTACGTACTTCTTCGTTGATGTCTTTTAAAACAATATTGTATTGGCCGAATTTCGACATAGATGTTGTTTCGTTAGTAAAAAACCGTGCAAAAGTACAAATAATTTGGAGAATAAAAAAACTCTGACTTAAAATATATCAGACCTTCGGGTATGTATAAAAGGACTCATCCCACTTTCAACTGAATTCGAAAAATAGTGCCGACATTTATTTCCGAACTTTTAACGAAAATTTTTCCGCCATGATATTCTTCAATGATGCGTTTTACCAGCGATAATCCCAGTCCCCAACCCCTGCTTTTTGTGGTAAAGCCCGGAGAAAATACCGTTTTAAATTTTTTACGGTCGATTCCTTTGCCGGTATCTTTCACATCAATAATACATTCGGTATCGGTTTTTGAAATCCGAATATCGATACTTCCGCTTCCATCCATTGCATCAATTGCATTTTTACACAGGTTCTCAATTACCCATTCAAAAAGTGGAACATTCAGTTTCAGGAATATATGGTTGCTGTCGGGAAATTCGCATTGGATATGTACTTTGTCGGATGTTCGGGTCGACATATAATTAACTGCTGAAGCCAGGGTTTCGTTCAGACTTACCAGTTGAAGATCGGGCACTGAACCGATTTTTGAAAACCGTTCGGCAATAATCCTCAGACGGTTAACATCCTTCGACATCTCGTTAATCATTTTATCCTCAGGGTGTCGCAGTCTCAGCAAATCGACCCAGGCCAGTAAAGAGGAGATGGGTGTCCCCAGTTGATGTGCAGTTTCTTTCGAAAGACCCACCCATACTTTGTTTTGCTCAGCTTTTTTGCTGCTGGAAAATGCAAAGTAGGCAATAAGCATAAAAATAAAAATGATTCCCAACTGTACATATGGAAAATAATACAGTTGCCTGAGCAACAAGGATTCGTCGTAGTACAGGTATTGGATGGTATCACCCAATCGCACTTCTATAGCCGGATTTTTAACTTTTAACCGTTCAATCTCTGATTGATAAAATGCCTCAACATTGTTCTCCGGTTCGCGAATGTTTTTCGACGAAAGTATCTGTCCATTTGCATCAGCCAGAATTACAGGAATGGTTTTATTGCCTTCAATAATGGAAATAATGAAATCGAGATCGGTGGTTTCATCTGCCAGAATCAACTGACGGGTGGCTTCGGCCCAGATTTCAATTTTCTTTTGTTCTTCCAGCGCCAGTGAATTAGCCAGCTTGTTACTGAAAAACGTGGATGCTACGACGATAGCCGATCCTGTGAGTATGAGTATTATTTTGACGGATTGCGGAAATCCGGATGTGTTTTTAGAGCCAACTCGCATAGGTGATAATGAATCAAATTCGGCTCAAAGATATAAAAATTTGATGTATCTTTGCACAAAAATAGTATCCATTCAATATATCACTCCTATGCACAAATCCGGTTTCGTAAATATAGTTGGTAATCCTAATGTGGGAAAATCGACCCTCATGAATGCGCTGGTGGGTGAACGTATCTCCATCATTACCCAAAAAGCACAAACCACCCGTCACCGGATTATGGGAATTGTAAACGGTGATGATTTTCAAATTGTATACTCCGATACTCCCGGAGTGTTAAAACCCAATTATCGCTTGCAGGAGTCGATGCGCAAGTTCTCGAATTCCGCACTCACCGATGCTGATGTATTGTTGTATGTGACGGATGTGTTTGATTCGAACGAGAAAAATGCCGATTTTATTGAAAAGGTGAGTCTCAATCCTGCTGCCCTGGTATTGGTTATCAATAAAATAGATCTTATTGATCAGGAAAAGCTGGAAGTGCTTGTTGATAAATGGAAAGAGTTGTTGCCCCGTGCCGAGATTTATCCAGTTTCGGCGCAGGAACGTTTCAATATTGAACCCTTGTTTAAACGTGTTCGCGAATTACTTCCCGAATCGCCTCCTTTTTTCGACAAAGACCAGTTGACCGACAAGCCGGCCCGTTTTTTTGTGAATGAAATTATCCGCGAAAAGATTTTGCTGAATTATGATAAGGAAATCCCGTATGCTGTTGAAGTGGAAGTGGAGCAATTCAAGGAAGAAGAGAAACTGATTCGAATCAATGCCGTAATTTATGCTGAACGTGATTCACAAAAAGGCATTATTATTGGTCATGGAGGAAAGTCGCTTAAAAAAGTAGGTACAGATGCCCGAAAAGACCTGGAAGCCTTTTTTGAAAAGAAAGTTTTTCTGGAGTTGTTTGTGAAGGTTGAAAAAGACTGGCGAAATAAAGATACCAAGTTGCGTAATTTTGGGTATCAGCTGGATTAAGCATCTTCTTTTCCGGATGATAGCATTTTCAGGGCTTCACGTATGATGCCGGATTCGAATCCTTTTCCCGCCATATAGCGAAATAATTTTCCATCGCGTTCGTAGATATCCTTGTACTTTAATCCTCTAAGTTTCGATTGAGCAAGGTCAACTGCCAGGTTCAGGTATGCATCCTCTTCGAGGCTTTCCAGCGCCTGGATTATCAACTCTTTGTCTATTTGTCGGCGTTGTAATTCCAGCTGAATACGAATTTTTCCCCATTTGTTGTACCTGAATTTGTCCTTAACAAAAGCCAGTGCATACCGATTATTGCTCAGGAAATTTTCTTTTTCCAGGTGATGGATAATGGTTTTTTGATCGTTGGGTGCTATCTCCCAGCGACTTAGTTTCTCTTTCACTTCAAATGTACAATGTTCTGCCTGTGAGCAATAGGCTGCTGCTTTGTGCAATGCTTCTTCGTAAGTCATATTCAGGATGGTTTTTCAGGCTTCAAAAGTAATCATTTTTGAGTGTACTTTTTTGAATCGTATCAACTTTTGTACTAAAATTCAAGGTTAAAAAAGTAAATTTTTCAGTTAAAAATGCATTAAAACATGTTTTGTTTTTATACATTTGGCGTCGTTATCGCGTGTTATTTATTTTAAATTATGCTCATCGTACTTTTACTGTTGCTAATTGGTACGTGTTCAATCAATGCCGAAGAAAAATCTGCCGTTTCGTTCAGCGGACAGGTAGCAGCCTGGCAGGCCGTGCAGTTTGCCGACCCATCCTTGTGGCTCAGCGGCGGCCGCTTTGTGCCCGAACTCAAAGCTCATCGCACCGCCGCTAACGGGGCGCAGTGGGATATGGAAGCCTCGCTGGCCCTCAGTGCCAACCTTTTCTGGTCCGACACTACCGACCCCGACTTATCAGGTTTGCTCAAACCGTATCGCGTGTGGATGCGCTACGCCACACGCCAATGGGAAGTGCGTGCCGGACTCCAAAAACTCAACTTCGGCTCTGCCAAAATGCTCCGACCCCTAATGTGGTTCGATGGAATGGATATCCGCGACCCGCTGCAACTCACCGATGGAGTGTACGGGGTGCTCGGACGTTACTATTTCGATTCCAATGCTACTCTCTGGCTGTGGACGCTCGCCGGAAATCATCAACCCAAAGGCTATGAGCTCGCAGGAACCGCCCGTTGGAAGCCTGAAGCAGGTGGACGTATGCAACTGCCTGCAGGACCCGGTGAACTGGCTCTCAGCTACCATCACCGCCGTGTAAATCCTGCTGTGAATCATCTCAACCTGAACACCAATAAAGCATCGTTGCCGGAAAACCGTCTCGGTATCGATGGAAAATGGGATGTAGGAGTAGGGCTGTGGGTGGAAGCCAGTATGACTGCACTGAAAAAAGATGCAACTTCGCCCGCCTTACTTCCTGCTCGCACCGATATGATCAACCTGGGTGCCGATTATACAGTCCCGGTGGGTAACGGATTGGGCCTCACGTTGGAATATTTTCGCTACCATGCCGGCGATCGCTTTTTTACCGACGGTGCAAGTGCACAGGTAATAGCTTCAATGATAAGCTATCCAGTTAGCCTGCTCGATAATCTTTCCCTGATGGTGTTTTATGTCCCAACTCCCGATAAAAAGTTGTGGATGAATTACCTGTCATGGGGTCGTAGCTACGACAATCTGTCGGTTTATCTCATCGGGTTTCTCAATCCGACAGATTACTCACTGCCGGTAATGCCTTCACAGGGTCGGAATATCTTTGCCGGAAAGGGCATGCAACTAATGATCAGCTATAATTTTTAAAACAATAAAGTACCATGCAATCGATTGTCGAAGTACAAAATCTAAGTAAAAAATTTCCGGTGGGTGCCGGCTTTTTTACAGCCTTAAAAGAGGTAAATCTTCAATTCAAGGAAGGGGAATTCGCCGGACTGGTTGGTCCCAGTGGTTCCGGAAAAACAACCCTGCTGAACATCATCGGCTCGCTCGATGTACCCAGCTCGGGCGAAGTGGTGGTGATGGGCAATCCTGTGAGCCGGCTCACAGTAGCGCAGGCAGCACTGTTACGCAAGCAGCAACTAGGATTTATTTTCCAGAGCTACAACTTATTGCCGGTGTACACGGTGTATGAAAATGTGGAATTTCCACTGCTGTTGCTCAAACTTTCGGCGACGGAAAGAAAGAAACGTATCCTCGAAACGCTCGAGTGGGTAGGGCTTGCCGACAAAGTAAAATCGCGTCCTTCGGAGCTCTCGGGAGGTGAATGCCAGCGCGTGGCCATTGCCCGTGCCATGGTGAAACGTCCGGTGCTGGTGCTTGCCGATGAGCCCACCGCCAATCTTGATTCGGCGAACTCGCACAACATCCTGAAAACCATGCTTAAACTCAACGAAGAGCTGAAAACCAGTTTTATCTTCGCTACCCACGATGATAAAGTGATTTCATACCTGAAACGAATTATCCGCCTGGAAGATGGCCGGGTAGTGGCCGATGAACAGATTGATGCCGTTAATCCTTAAAATCTACGCTTATGTTTCTGATTAAAACAGCAATCCAAAGCCTGATCGGGAATGGTCTGAAGACCTGGCTGACGGTATTCGTACTGTCGTTGTCGCTCGTGATGATTATCCTGATGCAGGGTATTCTTCACGGTTGGAGCGCTCAGGCGATTGATGATGCACAGCGTTGGGAAATTGCCGATGGTCAGTATTGGTGCCGGAATTATGATCCGTGGGATCCTTTTTCGCTCGATTCAGGTACAGCAGTAGTACCACAAGCAGTTCATAAACTGATAGAAAAGCAATTAGTCGAACCGGTACTGATAACTCAAGCTACCGTGTATCCTGATGGACGAATGCAGGGAGTGATGCTCAGAGGGATACGTCCGCAGCAAACCCTGCTGGAATTACCGACAACGCTATTACAGGGCGACTCGATCGGACCGGTTCCTGTTGTAGTAGGAGCCTATATGGCGCGGCAGCTGAAAGTAAAAGTCAATGACGAGATGATTCTTCGCTGGCGGGATAAAAATGGTGCTTTCGAAGCGGTTGATATTCGTATAGCTGATATTTTTAAAACATCGGTACCATCGGTGGACAATGGAGTGATGTGGATAGCCCTCGACCAGCTTCAGGAAATGACCTTTCGCTACGGTGAAGCAAATCTGCTGATAAAATCTCCGGATGCTCCGGGTGTAGAAATGGAAGGGTGGTCGTTTAAAAGTGTCGATACATTGATGGAATCCACTCTTCTGCTGGTTAAAACCAAATCGGTGGGAACAAGTGTCTTTTATATTATTTTCCTTTTACTGGCCATGCTTGCCATTTTCGATACACAAACTCTTGCCATCTTCCGTCGTCAGCGTGAAATTGGTACCATGGTGGCCATGGGTATGACGCCCCGCCAGGTGGTCTGGCATTTTACCCTCGAAGGTTCGATGTATGCACT
>JANJXE010000396.1 GCA_024709185.1 Paludibacter sp. | reverse complement strand
CTACCCTCAACCGTTCGGCATATCAACTATGCTGCTTTTGCGGGTTGTACAGGAATTACAGATATCGTGTCACATGCAGGATTGAAATCAGTGGGAAATTCAGCTTTTTCAGGATGTACTTCACTTCGTACAGTTTTTCTGCCTTCAACAAATATTTCGGTTGGATACGGTGCGTTTTACAGTTGCACCGGGCTTTCGACCTTTAGCATCGCACAAACTTCCCCGCCTCTGATCGATTATTATACGTTTGATCTTGCCAATCAGAGCAATGCACAGCTGGTTGTTCCCACGAATTCAAAAATTGGTTATCAACAGGCTCCCTACTGGCAAAACTTTGTCAATATTTCGGAAACCACTTTTGAAAGCGCTGTTTCTGAAAAGCATTCATCCGCTGTCCGAATTTCGCCCACCTTCAAGGGCATTCGTATTCAGGGCATTCATGCAAATGAACAGGTATACATTTATACAACAGCAGGCACATTGCTTCTTTCCTTTGTTTCAGAAAGCGATCTGCCACGCGAATTCCACTTTCCGTTTAAAGGCATTTTCATCCTGAAAAACGACCATTTAGCTGAAATGTTTATCCGATGATCCCGGATTTTGTTGAGAAAACCTGCCTGTCTGTTGAAATTGATTGGAAGCTACGAATACCTATCATACATTTGCAGTTGATATAAAAAAAGAAACCATGCGAATTCGAAAAAACATTGCCGTTAGCGACGAGGGTTTTTTATTCAATCCTACAACAGGTGATTCATTTTCCACCAACGGAACCGGAGCACTGATCCTCCATCTTCTCAAGCAAGACAAATCGGTTGCCGAAATCACTGAAACGCTTTGTGAAAACTTTGATGCCGACCGTATTTTGGTAGAACGTGATCTCGAAGAATTCACTTCATTACTGAAAGAATACAGTTTACTTGATTAAACTGCACCTTATGAAACAGAAATTAGTAATTGCCGTTACGGCACTGAATGCCATCGATAGCCCGGGTCCCGGGGTTGCAGTGATTCGAGCCATCCGTGAATGTGCCGATTTTGAAGCCCGTATTATCGGTCTTTCGTATGAAGCCCTCGAACCCGGATTGTATATGCACGACCTGGTGGATAAAACCTACCAAATCCCCTACCCTTCGGGAGGAACCGATAGCCTGATGGCCCGACTGGAATACATTCACGAAGAAGAAAAGCTGGATTTGATAATCCCTAATTTCGACGCAGAATTGTTCAACTTCATTAAACTGAGGGATAAATTATCAGGTATGGGTATTCATACTTTTCTTCCCGAATTAGTTCAATTTGAAGCCCGCGACAAACTAAAACTGTACGACTTTGGAAAGCAACATGGATTTATAGTGCCCAAAGACCGCATTTTACATGAATTCAGAGAACTCCAAAAAATTGAGGAAGAACTGGAATACCCTGTGGTGGTTAAAGGAAAATTTTACGATGCCATTATCGCCAACAGCTACGAGCAGGTTGAAAAAGCTTTTCTGAAAATATTGGCTAAATGGGGACTGCCTATCATTCTTCAGGAATTTGTAAAAGGCACCGAAATTAATATCGCCGTTTTAGGTGATGGAAAAGGAAAGGCCATCAGTATTATACCGATGCGTAAATTATATATTACAGATAAAGGCAAAGCATGGGCAGGAATAACACTGGATGATGAACGACTGATTACACTGGCACAAAAATTTATCAACTCCACCCAATGGAGAGGGGGTTGCGAACTTGAAGTTATGCTTACCGACGATGGAAAACCCTATATAATGGAAGTGAACCCCCGTTTTCCTGCGTGGATTTACCTGACTGCTGCAGCCGGACAAAATCAACCCGCAAGCCTGGTTAAAATGGCAATGGGTGAACACCTTGAACCTTTTACAAACTATGAGGTCGGAAAAATCTTTATACGCTATGCATGGGATTTAATTACCGATATCAGCGAATTTCAAAAAATTTCCGGAAACGGAGAGTTATAAATGCAACGAATTATGGAAAAGAAAAGATACGAACGTCCCACCCTGCGTAAAATGAATACAGGGTTGATGAATAAATTCGGCACTAAAACCGAAAACCAACCGGTAACCCATATCGAAAGTGTTTCAGTAAAAGGATTGATGCAGAAATTCGGCTCACCTTTGTTTGTCTTATCCGAACGACAAATTCGACGTAACTTCCGAAATGCCAATCGAATTTTCACCACGCGTTATCCGAAAGTGCAATTTGCATGGTCGTATAAAACCAATTACCTCGATGCCGTGTGCCGTATTTACCACCAGGAAGGCTCGTGGGCCGAAGTTGTTTCGGGATTTGAATATGAAAAAGCGCTGAAAAACGGAGTGCCAGGTAATCAAATCATTTTCAACGGACCAGACAAAAGCGATGAACAATTGTTGATTGCTGCACGGAACAATTCGTTGATTCACATCGATCACTACGACGAGCTATACACCCTGATTCGATTAAGTGAAGAACATCAACTGAAACCTCAGGTAGCTATCCGCGTCAACATGGATACTGGTATCTATCCCAAATGGGATCGTTTCGGTTTTAACTTTGAGAATGGGCAGGCCTGGAATGCACTCACCCGTATTTTAAATTCAAATCACCTGGAACTTGTTGGTTTACATTGTCATATCGGAACTTTTATGCTTTCGCCATCGGCCTACGCCACCGCTGCACGAAACCTGTGCGAATTGGCCTGGAGTATTAAGGAGCGCTTCGGCAAAATGGTGAATTACATTGACCTTGGAGGAGGTTTCCCATCGACCAATACTCTGAAGGGGGCCTATTTACCGGGCACCGACACAGTACCTTCGCTCGATCAGTTTGCCGATGCAATTACCGATGTGATATTGGGATATGGATTTCGTCCCGACGAATTGCCTACACTTATCCTTGAATCAGGTAGAGCCCTGGTTGATGATGCTGGGTATCTGTTAGGAACGGTGCTGGCCACAAAACGGTTGTCGGATGGCAGAAGAGCTACAGTTCTCGATTTTGGGATTAACTCACTGTTTACTTCTTTCTGGTACGACCATAAGGTAAGTCCGGCTCAGGAGCCAGGGCAACAAACCGAGGAAACAGTCCTATACGGCCCCCTGTGTATGAATATTGATGTGGTACGTGAAAGTATTGTTATGCCATTGTTGGAAAAAGGAAATCAGGTTGTGGTGCACCAGGTAGGAGCTTATAACATGACCCAGTGGATGCAATTTATTACTCTTCGTCCTGCAATTGTAATGATTGATGAAAAAAATACTACCCATGTAATACGTCAATCTGAAACGATGGAATACATCGATTCACTCGAGAACGTACCTACACATCTGACCTGAAGTGCCCATGAGCAGAGACGAATGGAAAAACAAAGCCGAAACCATTTCGGAAGCCCTCCTGAACAGTTATTCAATCTTGTTTTTTCTGAATAACCGATGGATGGCTTTTGCAGTGATGGCAGCCAGTTTTTTAAACTTTTATGCCGGATTAAGTGGTTTTGTTGCGGCACTTATTGCTACCGTAACAGCTTCTGTAGCAGGTTTCGACCGCACACAGCTGCGCAGCGGAGTATACAGCTTCAATGCACTCATTACCGGCATCGGACTGGGCACTTTCTTCGATCCGGGGAGTGTTTTCTTTGTATTGTTGGTGCTAACATCCTTACTTACCCTGATTATCTCGGTAGCTATGGGTGGATGGTTGTTTCGTCATGGCCTGCCTTTCCTGAGTTTACCTTTCGTTTTTACATTTTGGGTGATACTTCTTCCTTCCTCGGAATTAAGTAATCTTGGCCTTACACAACGTAATATTTTCTGGATAAATGAATTATATTCTATCGGAGGTAACTCGCTACTCACGCTGTATCAACAAATCGAATCGATAAAACCGGGAGTTATGGTCGAGATCTACCTGCGATCCCTTAGCTCAGTTTTTTTTCAGGATACTATCATTGCCGGTATTATCGTAGCTTTGGGCTTACTTATCGCTTCACGCATATTTTTCTTACTTTCGATAATCGGTTTTCTCAGTGCCTATTTGTTCGCCATATTTGCAGGTTCCGAAGCAAGTAGTATCACTTATTATAACATTGGTGCCAACTTCATTATGGTGGCAATAGCTATCG
>JANJXE010000311.1 GCA_024709185.1 Paludibacter sp. | reverse complement strand
AGGTGTTGGCTAATCATATTGCGGATTTTAAAAACAACGACGAATACAACTATCAGGATATCGCGGTGCTGTATCGAACCAATGCCCAGTCGCGGGTGCTTGAAGACCAGCTCCGCAAAAACTTTATTCCGTACAGGATTTATGGCGGTTTGTCGTTTTATCAGCGCAAGGAAATTAAGGATGTAATTGCCTACGGTCGCCTGATAGTGAATCCCAACGACGAGGAAGCCCTCAAGCGCATCATCAATTATCCAACCCGGGGCATAGGCGATACTACGCTCAACAAGCTTATTGAGTGTGCTTCGCTGCATCATGTAAGTGCCTGGGATGTACTTAATGATCCGCTCCAATACAATCTCAGTGTGAATGCAGGTACAGCCAAAAAGCTATCGGCCTTTGCAACCATGATGCATGTGTTTATAGACCAACGCGAGGTGCTGGATGCATACCGGCTTATGGAACAGGTGATTAAAACCACCGGAATGCTGAACGATACCTACACCGATCGTTCGCCCGAAAATATAAGTCGACAGGAAAACGTGCAGGAATTGCTCAATGCGATGCATGAGTTTTGCGAAACCCGTACCAATGATGGCGAACAGGCCCTGCTTCCCGATTTCCTGGCAGAGGTGTCGCTGTTAACCGATCAGGATACCGATAAAGATACCGACAAGGATAAAGTTACACTGATGACAGTTCATGCTGCCAAAGGCTTGGAATTCAAGGTGGTATTTATTGTTGGAATGGAAGAAGAACTGTTCCCTTCGCTATTTTCCCTTGAATCACCCCGGGAACTGGAAGAGGAACGCCGGTTGTTTTACGTTGCTATCACGCGTGCGGAAGAACGCTGCTTTATTAGTTATGCCAAATCGCGCTTTAAAAACGGAAAAATCAACTTTGCCAATCCAAGTCGTTTTATAAAGGATATTGATCCCGTTTACCTCGATCAGCCTGCCGAATCGCCTTTTGGAAGTAACAAGCGCTTTTTTGGGGATGAGGATGAGTTTGATTTCTCACCCGGGATGCGATCGTTTTCCAATCAGGTACAAAAAACTTCAGCTGCGTCGTGGAAAAATCCTGCATCGACCAGGCAGGATAACGCAACTCAATCAAATTTTCTGCGCAGCGATGCTTCTTCTAAAAAACTGACTAAGATAGAACGCCCTGCCAGCAATTCAGGAGCAACGAATCCTACTTCTACTTCAATTCCTGTAGGAGCCAGAGTGAAACATCAGCTTTTTGGAGAAGGCAAGGTACTTTCGGTAAGTATGGCTGGTGCCAACGAAAAAGCGGAGATCGATTTTGGGGCAAAAGGCGTTAAAACCTTATTGTTGAAGTTCGCAAGACTTGAGCGTCTCGATTGAAGCGTTGTAATAAGAAATGTACGATCTGACCTTTTTACCCGATTGATTCAGCTTTTTGCAGGATATCCCTGATTACCAGCGATGCCAGCGTCATACCAAACATGGCCGGCATATAACTGCTGGTGCCGTTGATGCGTTTGTGTTCACTGTATGGATTTCCTGCCGATGACATTCCATTGGTTTCTCCCATTTTTTCGGCAAATCCTGTCCCTCTGTTTTTAAACTGCTCTTCGCTGTACACACAGTGAAACGAACGGGAAGTGCCACCTTTCAGTTTTAACCGACGGCGGACAGCAGCTGCCAGCGGACAACCTGTAACCTTGTGAAATGCAGCTGTGCGAATTTTGAGCGGATCGGACTTCAGTGCAGCACCCATCGATGCAAATATGGTGGCTTCAGTTAGACAAGCCTGTTGAAGTAAATGCACTTTGTGTTCCAGTGAATCAATAGCATCGATGATATAGTCGTAGGAAGCCATATTGAACAAAGCATGATTTTCAGCAGAATAAAGCTGCTGCATGGCAATGATTTCAGCCTCTGGATTGATTGCCTTCAGTCGTTCGTACATGACCTCTGCTTTAGGCAAACCAATCGTTGCAGTGGTTGCAGGCAACTGTCGGTTGATATTGCTTTCGGCCACCACATCGGCATCAACCAGGGTTAAGTGCTGAATACCTGAACGAACCAGCATTTCGGCACACCAGCTACCTACACCGCCCAATCCAAACAAAATAACACGCTGTTGAGCAGCTTCTTTCAAAAAGGAAGAACCGAAAAGCAGTTCGGTACGCTGAAATATTTCCATTATCCGTTTTGACTTATCAATTCAAGTGATTTCTTTTTAATAATTTCAATTTGCTTGCCCTGCATACTGATGATGCCATCTTTTTCTAATTCGGATAACATGCGGCTTACACTTTCACGACTCGTATCAATCAGATTTCCGATTTCCGACTGAGAGAGCGGTAGTTGAAACCGATCGGAATTAAAAATATTTTTCGACATGTCGAGCAACATCTCAGCCAGATTACCGCGGGTTTGCTTTTGGACGCGGTGGGCACAGCGACGGAACGATTCGATTTCGTACCGGCACAGGGAATGGATAATCTCGAACGCAAAATCATCGTTCGATTTCAACAACTGCCTGAACGTACTCATGTCGATAAAACAAACCTCGGTGTCTTCAAGTGCAGTAATCGAATACTGGTTAATTTTATCGCCCATGGTGGTAGGCAAGCCAAGATAAGTGGGTGGTTTGGCCAGCTTTACAATTTGCTCACTATAGGGTCCGGTTATGTGAATCTTTACCAGTCCTTTACGCAGAAAAATAACATTGGTTGAGTAGGTACCCTGTTTAATAATGGAGTCGCCTTTCTTAAAACTGACTACGATATGATTATCGGAAAGTAAATTCAGGTCGCAGCCTGCTAGTTTAGCAGCTGCAGTAGAAATATAGGGACACAGTTGACAATCGGTTTTCATTCGTTGTAATATTTTCTGCAAATATATGCATTGTGATTTAAATCACAAAATGGCAGTTCGATATTTATCAAATCACCGGATTATGCGAGAATTCAAACTGACCCCTTGTTAACGGGCTAAACAATGGATTAAAGTTTCTTTTGTATGCTGCAGGCTTGAAGTAGTTTGTCAAGACGTTGTATCCTGGTTGCCTCTTGTTTTGCGCTCATAATCCAATGGATAACTGCCTTTCTGTACGATGGAGCCTGTTTCAAAAAAAAATCCCATGCCGCCGGGTTAGATTTCAACTGAATTTCAAAAGCAGAACCAGCAATCAACGCGTCATTTTCGTAGGAATAAATGCGCGAATTGTTTTCTTTCTTCAAGTTAAAAGCTTTTATTCCTGCAGGTTTCATAAGCCCGGCTTTGGTAAGTTCTTCAATTTTGTCGATGTTGATTTGGCTCCATATGCTGTTGCTGCGGCGTGGAGTAAACCGAATACTATAACTCTCGCTGTCGATGGTTTTGCGGATGCTGTCGATCCAGCCAAAACACAATGCCTGATCCACCGATTGCGACCAGGTCATCGATGGTTTTCCGCTTTTTACTTTGTAAAAGCCAACTATCAGTTCATTAGCAGTTTCGTGATTCAGCTCAAGCCAGGCTCTGAAATCTTCTTGGGTAGCAAAAAAAGTAACTTGCTGTGATGTGTCGGAATTGTTAGTCATATTTCAACTTCTGTTTTTCTTAAAGCATTTAAATCGTTTAAAATCAAAAAACTTGGCAGATAGTTGTATCACGATAATTATGCAACGCTCCGTTGCACAATCAACATTTCTACCTCTCCGCCACCACCAACATCTCAAAATCTCCCGTCGTTAATTTATCTTCGCGTGAAAATGCTCCAAGCTTTGCTCCGAAAATTTCAATTTTGGTGAAGCCAAGCGTTTTTAATAACCAGGTAATCTCAGAGGGGATGTAATACCTTTCGTTACATTCCAGTTCTTTTTCTTCTCCGTTATCATCCACCACTTTGGTTATATTGTAGTCTCTGAAAGTCATTACATCAAAATTATTGTTATGATAGGTGGCATTCCCATCATCGGTGTTCGATGCACAAAATTCCTCTATTGAATTGAATACCGGAAATAAACCATTGAGGGTAGTGAAGATAAATTTTGCATTATCCTTCAGCGATTTTGAAACATTTCTGAGAATCTCGTAATTCATCTCATCGGTTTCCATTAATGGAAAACCGCCTTCACACATCATTATTGCAACATCAAACTGGTTGACGAAAGGTAAATTGCGCGCATCGTGTTGAGAGAATTCAATTTGCAAACCGTTTTGCTCTGCTTTTTCTCTTGCTTTTTCGAGTAATGACGCCGACAAATCAATGCCGGTAATCGAATAGCCTCTCCGCGATAATTCAATGGAATGGCGACCTGTACCACATCCGATATCGATGATATTCAGTGATTTATTGAAATTGATTTCTTTTTCAATGAAATCACACTCGCCCATGGTTCCCTGTGCAAAACATTCATTGTCGTATTTTTCTCCGTAATTTTCGAATAAGGTCTCGTACCACTGTTTTTTCATACGTTAAAAATTTGTTTTTCAAAGGTCGTATGGAACTCACATGCCAACATTATCATCATCTTGGATGTGAAGTGTTTACATGCTCGTTTCATAGCTCATTAATTATTTTAATTATTACTTTTCCTTTTGCATGTTTTTCTCTGATGTATTGAAACGCTTCAGCGGTATCACTGAGACTGAAACTTCGATCAATCGCTGGTTTTATTTTTCCTTCTGATGCTAGTTGTACAATGAATTTCAGGTCGTCGATATTCGATTTTGCTGTAATAGAAACAATTTTTTTCGAACCGAAAGACAACATCCAGCCAACCACAATCGTCTTGAAAATATGGCTAAATGTACCGCCCACCATTATATAGTTTCTATTGGGTTTTAAAAGCTTTTTACAGGTACGCAGGGAATAGCTTCCGTTAATACCTACTATCAGATCATAGTTGCCGTCGATTTGGGATAGTTTTACTTTGTTATAATCAATCACCTGGTCGGCGCCCATCAAACGGGTTTGTTCTTCATTTTTCGCACTGCACATTCCGGTCACCATCGCACCATAATATTTTGCGATTTGAACTGCATAGCTTCCAACACCACCACTGCTGCCGATAATTAATACCTGCGAACCTTGCGCGATGTTGCCTTTATTGCGTAGTGCCTGTAAGGCGGTTGTTGCTGCAAGGGGTAAGGCTGCGGCATGTTTAAATGAAAGCTCTTCTGGTTTGTGTACGAAAGCCTTTTCGGATGCACATACATATTCAGCGAATCCGCCAAATCCAGCATCCGACAGTTCGCCGATGACACTATCACCGGGTTTGAAGTCTTTTACATTCTTACCTACAGATTCAACAATACCAGCCACATCGGCTCCGAATATTTTATTTTTTGGTGGAAAGCCCAGTTGGAGCATGCGATAGTCGGCGGCATTGATGGATGCTGCGTATACCTGGACTAAAAGTTCGTTTTCAGCCGGAGCCGGTTTTTCTACATCACAGTAGCTTAATTTCTCCGAACTGCTCTTTTTGTCAAATATCACTGCTTTCATCTTGAAACCCGCATTTACATTGTTTTTTTAAGATAAACCATGTCCACAAGTTGTATCCCATCCTCAAACATGAGGTGGTCGTAATTGTCAGTAAAAAAATTTTTTACCCGGTGAGAATTTTCAAATCCACAGTTTTCATAAAATGACAATATTGAAGGTATGTCACCAGTTCCGACAACCATTGTTTTGAAGTCGTTTTTATAGTAGTTTGAAATAAATTGAATCAATGCTTTGCCATATCCTTTGCCCTGGTATTGCTGGTATGTGGCAATATTCTTCAACTCGCAGGTTTCGCTGTTTACAGGCACAACAACGCAAACGCTTTTCAGGTCGTCGTCGTATAAAGCAAATAAGTCTCCATCCGGTAAATATTTATCAATCATTTCCTCTTGCTCATCTGCCATCAACAACAAATCAAGGAACTGCTTTTTATTACTGGTTACTTTTTCTATTCGCATCATTAAACCCAATTAGTTAATTATTCCGATTAACAAAGCTAAACCTATCGCAGGGCAGGATAAACTTTGCGTGCAAAGATAGGATTATCTTCGAAAAACTGACTAAATTGAAGTCGAAATTGTTTAAGGATGGAAAATCTGCGAAAAAATTAAATCTTTTGAATGGCTTCTTTTGCCGTCATGGTTTCTTTGATACCACAGGTCGTTGCTAATTGATTGCAAACCGATATAATGCCATTTTCAAACATATCAAGTCCGTTGAAAATTTCGGCACTCATGCAGTCGACCGTACAGGCAGGGATTCCGGCATTACTCAGTGTTTCAAGACTTTTTGTTCCTGCATTGTTTTTACCAATTCCTGCATCATTGAAAAACACCGCTTTAATACGGTGTTTCAGTGCATATTCGCCGGCACTTACACCTCCGTGCGACCCACATACAACGATGTCGCCTGCATTGGTTTCGTTTAAAAAGGTGATGCTGTCGGTTACGGTGATGGTTTTACCATCGATTTGTAGTTGGGTTTGTTTTTTATGGTCAATTTTGTTTTGCTGATTTTCAGGTTGTTGAGATTTCGAACTCATGGAATGCTGTTCTAAATCCATGGAATGCTGTTCCGAACTCCTTGTATGCTGTTCCAAATTCTTTGAAAGCAGCTCCAAAGATGAGCAATCGGTGGCATGGTTTATTCTGGCAACGGCATCTATTACAGTATCTCCAATCCGGATGCCGGCAACTTCAGCAAGCCTGTTGATATGGCTAATAATGCCACACTCCAGGCTGTCACTGGCGACACCAATTTCAGCACTGTTATGATCGACAGCACAGGCCAGAATACCCTCGGCTTCGTAATGTATCAGCCCCCTGATGCCTGCCTGATTTTTTCCTATCCCTGCATTGTTGAGGAAAACCGCTTTTACATTGCAGCTTTTTAACTTCCGGGCAAATGTGCCATCGTCGCCACAATGCGATCCGCAAACAAGTATCGGAAATGTGTTGTCGGTTTTTATATCACCTAAACTATCCAATAATACGATACGATCGGGCAATTTCATGGCGTTTTAATTTCAGCTTAACAATTAGTTTTGATGTGAACCCACTAAAGACCCTGGGCGGTTTTCAGCTCCGTTTCGCATTCAGTAGCTTATGGTTGGAGTGAATCTGCTACAGACTTTTGGCAATCGAAATTCCCTTTTCGTAGGCTTTCAAATTGCCCTCCACAAATTTTTCCGGAACACTTTCTTTTACAATCTGCTTCATTTCTTCGTGCGAATACCCCCTGTATTCAGCATAAATTGCCAGCATTACGATATTCATCATCTTACTGATATCGAAATCTGCACTTTTATTTTCTTCAGGATCAATAATAAACGACTTTTTCCCCGATTTCTTAATCAGCTCTGTTTTTGATTCGGGCATGTCTTTTTCCAGACGGGTGTTAACACTGGAGGTAGATAACTCAAAAGTGCTCGAAAATACAATACCATCTTCCTTCAGGCAATGCAAGTACCGTAAGGTTTCGGTTTGTTCGAACGATAAAAGGTAATCCACATCGCCAGCTTTGATAAATGGCGATAGTACCGGTTGGGTGGAATATCGGAAATGACTTTCGACCCCTCCGCCGCGTTGACCCAGTCCGATTACATCCGAAATTTTTAACTCATAACCAAGTTTTATATAATACTTGCTCAAGAGGTTGCTGAAAAGAAGAATTCCCTGTCCTCCCACACCAGCTATAATTAAATTTTTTCCTGTGTCCTGCATTTTTTACGATAATATTGCGTAAAACTTACAAACGGTAGAACATAACCCACAACCCACACAAAGATCTTCGTTGATAACGATTTCAACCGATCCATCCGGGCCTTTTTTGCTCTCAATGGCTAAACATCCGATATTGATGCATTTGCGGCATTGGGTACATAGTTCCTGATCGATGTGATAGGGACTTTCTTTGGGTAATTTAAACCTCGTTACACAGGGTTTTTTGACAATTACAACCGAATTGGTACCCGAATTCACTGCGTTCAGAATGGCTTTTTCCAGGTTTTCATATTCGTAGGCATCTACCGTAACAATATCTTTCACACCGATGGCTTCGCAAACCCTGGCTATTTCCAGTTTGTTTTCGGGCTTGTAGTTAAACCCGAAATCGCTCGAAGCAATATGCTGTCCACCGGTCATCGCCAAACAACTATTGTCAACAATAATCGTGGTTGACTGACTGTCGTTAAAAATCAGGTTCATCAAACCGTTGATTCCTGTTGCCCAAAATCCACCATCGCCAATCATGGCTACAAAATTTTCCTTGTGGTCGGTTGCCACATTGTACCCATGCGCCAGCGCAATACTCGAACCCATGCACTTTTGCAGCGAATACGATTCCATGTGTGGAAAGCAGCCAATTAATCCACAGGTAACATCGGCAGCCGCTTTAATTTTATTTTTCTTCAGCACCTGAGAGATGAAAAGGTGAGAACATCCGGCACAACTTACCGGTAACCGGAACGGAATTCCTTCAATCATCGTTCTTTTTGGACCGTCGGGAATAAGTTTTTCCTCGATGATGTCCGGTGTGAAACGCATCATTTCGGGGAATTTAGGGAACAATGCTTTTCCGGTGACTGAAACTCCCAAATCCTTGATATT
>JANJXE010000542.1 GCA_024709185.1 Paludibacter sp. | reverse complement strand
CATACAGTCTTGCCGATGATATCAGTGGCTTTTAATCCTGTAAGTATTTCAAATGCAGAATTTACTTCCAGGAACTCGTAATCTTCAGGCATACCTTCTTCGTTTGTAATTGCTTTGTAAAAAGCATATCCAAACGCATTCGAGCTTAAAACAGATGATTGTATATTTTTCATGTGGCTCTAATACTGAGGAAATACGATTCTCTAAGTATCCTATCCCTTATTCAAACCATTTTAAGTGTCATTAGTAGAACTTATATTTTATACCTGGATTAATCAAAATGAAACTATTTCATTGAAATAATTCCATTTCGCTACATAATTTGACAAATATACGAACTTATCGCAAATTTAAATAAAAATCAACTGGTTTTAATATTTTATATTTAGTAGTGTGTACTAACACCCTATCAACTGGATTCTTTTTTCTTACGACCACTTTTTTGGAGGGCCTGATCGAGCAGGTACAGAATCTGACCGTTGGTGCTGCGGAACTCGTCCGCAGCCCATTTTTCGATCGCACTCATGGTATCGGCATCAATACGAAGCACAAAGCTTTTATTTTTTATTTCTTTTGCCATGCTGTCAAGTAACTGCTTAAACTATCTGTAGAAAAATGATTTATACAGTTGTTATTACTGGTGCAGTGTGCCGGCATTCAGCACTGGCTGAGCGTTTTCCTCGCTACACAGCACCACCAGCAGATTACTTACCATTGCTGCCTTTTTATCATCATCCAGTTCAATAATATTTTCTTCAGAAAGTTTATTCAGCGCCATTTTCACCATACCTACCGCACCTTCCACAATTTTTTCACGGGCCGAGATAATTGCATCGGCCTGCTGACGACGAAGCATCACCGCGGCAATTTCGGGCGCATAGGCCAGGTAGTTAATCCGTGCTTCCACCACTTCGATACCGGCAATCGAGAGGCGTTCATTCAGTTGTGCTTCGAGAATATCGTTGATTTCCTCACCGCCACTACGAAGTGTAAGTTCATTTTCATGAGCAATGCCTGTCTGGTCGTAAGCATACATGCCAGCTACATTCCGCAGCGCAGCATCGCTCTGTACTTTCACAAAATTCTCGTAGGCAACCATTTTATGGGCTACCGTGTTTACAATACTCACACTTCCGTTGGGAGCAGTGGTAACTGAATTCAGGGACCCTGTATCCACATTGAAAGCCGCTTTGTAGGTATCGGCCACTTTCCACACCACCACCAGTCCGATCATCACCGGATTCCC
>JANJXE010000357.1 GCA_024709185.1 Paludibacter sp. | reverse complement strand
TTACCCTTACGTACCATGGCCCGGAATTGTTCATCGGTAATATCCGAATGTTCCGAACCCACTGTTTTAAAAGGATAAAGAGCAATATTATTGTTCAGCAATATCTTTTCGATAGCAGGGATATTGGAACTTTCTCCTTCGAGCAGGTTCTCCAGAATCGTCATTTCATTATTGAAATGATTGATTGCAATGATATATTTGAACAAAACATAATGCAATCCAGGCATCGAACCCGGAACTGTTTCAGGTGCATTCAACCGTACATCTTCAAAATATTGAACCGATTCGTAGGAAGTATATCCCAATAACCCATTTATAATGCCTGGTTTTTCAACTTTATTCTCAATCGTAAACGATTTCAGAAAGGCATCGAAACGGTTGGCCACCGTCATTTTATCGGTTACCGGAATCTCCTGTTGCCGACCATCGGGGTACTCTTCAGTGATGATAAAACGGTTTACCGAAATCCCGCCAATGGGATAAAAACCTATGTAGGAGTAACTATTCTCGGTTCCATGATAGTCGGAACTTTCAAGCAATACCGAGTTAGTATACAAATCTCTTATTTTCAGATAGATGCCCACCGGAGTTTGCATATCGGCAAGCATTGTTTTACTGGTTACTTTAAGAATCATTTTTTCTTTATTTACTATAATTAATCAACACATCCATGTCCTTGTCGCCTCTTCCTGAAACGGTTAGAACCACCAGGTCGTCGGCGCCAAACGATTCTTTGCTGAGAACCGCCAGCGCATGGGCCGACTCGATAGCCGGAATAATTCCTTCCAGACGGGTGAGTTCAAGAGCGGCAGCTAATGCTTCGTCATCGGTGATGGCATGCACCGATGCCCGACCTGTTTGATAAAAATGCGCATGTGCAGGACCCACTCCCGGATAATCCAGACCGGCTGAAATAGAGTAAGGCTCAGTGATTTGTCCGTCGGCATCCTGCATCAACAAGGTCTTAAAACCATGAATAATACCCGGGGTACCCACGTGCAGTGTAGCTGCCGTTTCACCCGAATCGATCCCCAAACCGCCGGCTTCAGCCGATACAATCTTCACACGCAGGTCGTCGATATAATGGTAGTAGGTTCCCATGGCATTACTTCCCCCTCCCACACAGGCAATCAGCACATCAGGATACGATCGGCCTGTTTGCTCTTCGAGTTGAATTTTAATTTCTTCGCTGATAACCGACTGAAAAAACGCCACCATTTCAGGATAAGGATGTGGTCCGACCGTTGAGCCTATGATGTAAAAGGTATCTGGATTCGAACACCAGTAACGGATTGCTTCGTTGGTAGCATCCTTCAGCGTCATATTTCCACTGGTTACCGCTTCTACACGGGCACCCAACATCCGCATCTTCTGTACGTTCAGGTACTGGCGTTCCACATCGGTTTTTCCCATAAACACGACACAATCGAGCCCCATCAACGCACAGGCAGTAGCCGTTGCAACACCATGCTGACCGGCACCCGTTTCGGCGATAATACGCGTTTTACCCATTCGTTTTGCCAATAAAATCTGCCCCAGCGCATTATTAATTTTATGCGAACCGGTGTGATTCAAATCTTCGCGTTTCAGGTATATATGCGTTCCATAGGCCTGCGAGAGTCGATTGGCATAATACAGTGGCGAGGGTCGGCCTACGTATTGCTTCAGCAAATACCTGAATTCTTCCATAAAGGATTCATCCTGTCGGGCTTCGTAAAAAGCCTTTTTCAGGTTCTCTACATTACCGTGTAAAATCTCCGGGATATAAGCGCCTCCAAAGGCTCCGTAAAATCCCTTCTCATCTGGTCTGTTATTCATATCTAAAAAAGTATTCTCAGTTGCACCCATTACTCATTAAACATTAAAAAAAGGGCTGTCGTGAGTTCCGACAAGCCCTTTTATCTTTCAATCGCTTAGAAATACAATAGCTGCTTCACCCACAAAAATTACTTTGCAAGTGCCACCACCAATTGTTAGCTGTACGATTAACTTTCATATTCATTATTTTTCGGGTTCAAAGATACGAATGTATTTTTAAACTAACAATATATCTATAAAATTATTTGCAAAAATAAACATAGAATAATTCATCATCTACCTGGTCCACCCAGTGCCGGGCGTTCAGACTGGCCGCTTTTTCAATCAGTGGAGCTGGCAGAAAAGGGGCTATCATTGAATAAATTTCGCCTTCCTTCAGGGCCTTAACCTCAGCCAATACCTGGTTAACAGGATGTTCTCCTGCATCGAGCATTTCCCGAACATCAAATGTCCGTACAATTTTATCTTCACTAAACCATGCGGGTTTCACGGTCACAAAACCTGTATCCTGAATATCTTCCATATTTTCCTGTCCTACTGCTTTACGTAGCAAATTAATTAATTCTTCTGTTTTTATATTACCAATGGGTGCTGCCTGCTGTAGGGTAGTAATTTTTGCTACCGTATTACGAAGCACCGGATTTTTAAGCTTACTAAAAGTCGGAATAGTGTCCACCAACAGTTGCTCCAGCTCCGGATATGCTGCCAGGAGGTCATACACCTTTGTTTTCGGGGTTATGATAAGTTTTGTTTCCATTTTTTTATTTTGAATACGATAAGATGCGTTGTTCTCCCTCTAATTCTCTGTAAACAGTCACATCATGCGACATCTCGAGCGTTCCCAGGTAATCGCCTTTCTCGTTGCGCAGGGCAAAATATTCGATGTGAATCATTTTTCCCTTCATATTGATCCAGAATGGCGCCCGCGATGCCTTACCGGTTTTAAAATCATCGATAATCTTATCCACAATATGTGCACTGGCAGGTGGATGACAAAGCCTTACGTCGCGGTTCAGAATGGCACGGTTGCGCTGAAAAATGCGTTCGCTTCCCTGGGTGAAATATTTCACCTTATCGTCTTTGTCAACAAAGGTCATATCCAACGGAAGCGTATTTAGTATAGCCATCAGTTCTTCAGCGGTAAATCCACCACTCGGAAGTTGAATATGATCGCCTGTTTTGTTTAGCTCATCAAGTACCGAACCTTTCACCCAGTCAGGACGCCAGTCGGTGGGAGGATCGTAAAGGCAAAAACCGATTTCGATAGACTGGCGTGCAACTTCGTACCAGTCGGCTTCTGTAAGCTTGTCCATCGACATGGGAAATAAAATTTCAGATTCCTTGGTGCCCATATCCACCACCTGGCGAATTGCTGGCAATAAAACCATATCGGCAGTAGCCATCAGCTCGTCGCGATTTATATCAGTAACCTGTAGCACTTCGATAGCCCCTTTTATTAACCCGCGGATTTCGTCGTGCTTGCCCCACATTACTTTGGGCGGGCCGGTAATTCCTTCTTTCTCGAGGTATGGAAAGATAAGGTATTCCTTGCGCTGGTACAATTTATCCACATCGTATAAATTGTTGTACATACCTCTGAGCTGAAGCACTTTCTGCGCCATTTCCACTTTAGGATCATCAGCAATTTCGGATATCACCTCGTAAATACGCGAACAAAGCACTTTCAGCTCTTTGTTTTCGTTGAGCATTACATCCACAGGGTGACCCGGAGGAATATTCATTGCAGCTGATAAATCAACACGCCCTTCCAACACAGCAGAATGTGCATCGCACAAATCGAGCACTTCCTGTTCGGGCAAGCCTTCGCTTATTAGCTCCTGCTCCACCTCCACCACTTCGCCATACGGAATCTGGCTTAAACTAACGAGTAATTCCTTGCGTACTGTCTCCTGACTTTCGCCATGGTGAAGCTTGAGAATCAACTCTTTCAGCTTCCTTTTCCGATCAATCGAATTATTTATCAATTCACTCATCTTGTACTATTTTTTATATACTACAAAGATATAGTATTTAATTAAATTATGAAATAGCAAGATATAAGGATTTTTGAAGAAAGTTTATCGCTGGTCGTACTTAATATTAGGTATAATTTAGCATTGAACAACATTAACTAATAGCCAATGCTGTTCAACTAACTAAAAATAAACAGAATTACTTTTGCGATAAAGGATCGATAATCAATAAAGCTGGTTTCATGGATGGTAGTTGTACCTTCGAATCTGAAACACTACTGCTTGAAGCAGGACGAATGGCCTGTTTGCCGGTAATTTCAGCTATTGCTTTCGCCAGCAAAGCTTCGCGGGTATCTCCCAATTGATAATCAAAATCGTCGCGCAATTC
>JANJXE010000348.1 GCA_024709185.1 Paludibacter sp. | reverse complement strand
AGACGCCGGATGCGGTGATGGTCGCGCACAAGGAGCGAACGCAGGACGTCAAGAAGGTATCCAGGAACTCAAGGATATGCTGTGGAACGAACTCAATAAGGAAGTGGTTCACCTGCAGGAAGTGGTTCACCGCCCGATGTTTATCGAACCTGTGCTCAGCGATGACGATGATCTTAATGACGAGAATGATGAATTTGCCGACTTCGACGATTTTCTGGAAGAAGATAACGACGAAGACCTTAGTAAATTTAAGGGAATAGGGTGGGACGAACTTTAATGTTTAATGATAAATGATTAATGATTAATGGGTGGTATGGTAGATTCGATTTGCAATTATTCTAATTTGTAACCGAACAAAATGGTTAAAAAGTATATCATCACTTAACCGCACCCATTAATCATTAATCATTAATCATTAATCATTATTTTTGTTTTGTTTTGTTTTGAATTAACCTGAACTATTAATCACCAATCTACTTATACTATGAAGAAGAATATTTTAAAAGAAAAGAGTTTTTTGTTTGCAATAAGAATTGTAAATTTGTACGGAAAAATCTGTCGGGAACAGCAGGAATATGTTATGTCGAAACAGCTGTTGCGGTGTGGCACAGCGGTGGGAGCATCGGTTCGGGAAGCAGAGTTTGCCGAAAGTTTTTCTGACTTTGTACATAAAATGGCCATTGCTCAGAAAGAAATTAATGAAACCGTTTACTGGATTGAAATCCTGCAGGAAACTATTCTGAAAAACAGTGAGGGCATTCAACAACTGCACGCCGATGCCGTTGAACTCCTGAGAATTATCACCAGCAGCATCAAAACTGTAAAACAAAAACTAACTAAATGATAAATGTTTAATGATTAATGATAAATGGGTGGTATGGTAGATTCGATTTACTCTTAAATCAGTTTAGTAACCCTACAAGATTCTTTATAGTATATCATCACTTAACCGCACCCATTAATCATTAATCATTAATCATTAAACATTTAATATTGATTGATCAGTCGACCATAGAGCGTATTATGGACGCCGCCCGTATACAGGAGGTGGTATCCGATTATGTGACACTGCGCAGGCGCGGGGCCAACCTTACCGGTTTGTGCCCGTTTCACAACGAAAAGACGCCTTCGTTTTCAGTGTCACCGGCCAAGGGTATTTTCAAGTGTTTCGGCTGTGGGAAGGGCGGCAACTCGGTGCACTTCATCATGGAGCATGAGCAGATTAGTTACTACGAAGCGCTTAAGTTCCTGGCAGCTAAGTATCATATTGAGGTAGTCGAGAAAGAGCTCGATGCCGAAGAGCTGGCCCTGCGCAACGACCGCGAAAGCATGTTCCTGGTGAATGATTTTGCCCGTCAGTATTTTATGAATACCCTACACGGTCATATCGACGGGAAGGCGGTCGGACTGTCGTACTTCCGCGAGCGGGGATTTCGGGAGGATATCATCCGGAAATTTGAACTGGGATTCAGTCTCGAGCAACGCGATGCCTTTTCACAGGCGGCTCTCCAAAAGGGATTTAAGAAAGAATACATGGTAAAAACCGGTCTGAGTATGGAAAACGACTTTGGCCAGCTCACCGACCGTTTCCGGGGCCGTGTGATGTTTCCCGTGCATTCGCTCTCGGGTAAGGTGGTCGCTTTTGGCGGTCGCATCCTGAAAAAGGACGACAAGATGGCCAAGTACGTGAACTCGCCTGAATCTGAGATCTATCATAAAAGCAACGAACTCTACGGTATTTTCTTTGCCAAAAAAGCCATAGTGCAACAGGACCGCTGTTTCCTCGTGGAAGGCTATACCGATGTGATTTCGATGTTCCAAAACGGCATCGAAAATGTGGTGGCCTCATCGGGAACTGCCCTTACACCCCAGCAAATAAGGCTTATCCACCGCTTCACCGACAATGTGACCGTGATTTACGATGGCGACCCGGCGGGGATTAAGGCTTCGCTCCGCGGCATCGACCTCCTGCTCGAGGAAGGGATGAATATCCGTGTGTTGCTGCTTCCCGATGGCGACGATCCCGACTCCTTTGCCCGCAAAAATACCGCTGCAGGTTTTATTGAGTTTGTGGAGCTGCATTCGTCGGACTTCATCCGCTTTAAAACCAATCTGTTGATGGAAGACGCCGGTAACGATCCGGTGAAACGGGCAGCGCTTATCGGCGATATCGTACGAAGCATAGCGCTCATTCCCAATCAGATGATTCGCACCGAATATGTTAAGCAATGCAGTACGCTCCTTCAGGTGGAAGAAGCCCTGCTTTATTTTGAAATCAACAAACTCAAGACCAGCGAGGCTAACAAGCCGCGGACCGAACGGGGAGGAAGTACGGCAGGGCAATCCGATGCTGGCCTGCAGGAAGGTTATGGTCAGGGGACAGACACTCCCGGCACCGGCAGACTTCAGGCCGGAGATTCGGGAGGCGATGGTGCCGGGCAACAGGGAGCAGGTAATCCGGAAAAACAGGGAGCATCCGACCGATATGTATATCCTTCAAAATTTGAGGCCGAAGAACGAAATCTACTCCAGATACTGATTCGTTACGGTCGCCTCGATATGCAGGACCCGATTGAGCGGAAAAAACATCCGGAACCCCGTATGGTGGCCGATTACATCCTCGACGAAATTAACCGCGATGGTCTCGAAATGAACAATCCGCTGCACCGCGAAATCTTAAAAGAATACGAAATGCACTGGCAGGATGAACAATTTAATGCCGAAAAGTATTTTCTATATCATCGGGATGGAAATATTGCGCGGTTGTGTGTTGAACTCCTAACCGAAAAATACACATTAAGCAAGATTCACTCGAAGATGAAAAAAGTGGATACCGATGCAGAGCGACTGCACGATGTGGTGCCACGGCTGGTGTATGAGTATAAGAACGCATTGATTCTGGATTATATACGCGATGGACTGATGCGGCTGAAACAAGCCAGCGAGGCGCACGACAACGAACTGGCATCCCAAATCATGCAGGAACTAAAGCAGCTCGACGAGTTGAAGCGCGAACTGGCACACAGCCTGGGAACCCGTATTATAACCCGTTTCTGAGCAGTAAATTTGAAACCATGAAGATTAACCATGCGGTGTTGTAATTTCCGTATGAAGGAATAGAAATATGATATTATTCGATCAGATTATTTTTGGACCCGTGAAGAGCCGACGACTGGGACTTTCGTTGGGGGTCAACCTGTTGCCGGTGGATGCAAAAATCTGCTCCTTCGACTGCATTTACTGCGAATGTGGTTTCAATACCACGATGAAAGAACAACCCCTTCCTCACCGGAGGGAGGTGCAGAAAGCCCTGGAGGCCAAGTTGAAGGAAATGGCCGGGGCCAATCAGCTTCCCGACGTGATTACCTTTGCAGGAAACGGGGAGCCTACCTTGCATCCTCAGTTCGAACCTATCATCGCAGATACTATAGTGCTTCGCAACCGCTATTGTCCCAATGCCAAAGTAAGCGTGCTTTCCAATGCTACCCGTCTCCACAAACCCCATATCAACCGGGCACTTCGCAGGGTCGACAACACTATACTGAAACTTGATTCGGCCATTGAGGAAACCGTTCGTCTGCTCAATCGTCCGCTGGGTCGCTTATTCAGTGTGCAATGGTTAGTGAATCAACTCAAACGGTTCAATGGCAAATTCATCATTCAAACGATGTTTATAAGAGGAACACACGAAGGACAGCGTATCGATAATACCACAGAGCAGGAAGTCGCTGCGTGGCTTGAAATTCTCAGGGACATAGAACCTGAAAAGGTGATGATTTATACCATCGACAGGGAAACGCCGGTGAAGGAACTCGAAAAAATAAGCATCGAAGAACTGAATGCTATTGCTGAAAAGGTTCAGGAGCTGGGATTTGAAGTAAGTGTAAGTGGATGAACAAACTAATGATTAATTATTAATGATAAATGATAAATGATTAATTATGGCGAAAATTATCCTTGAGAACATGGAGTTCTATGCCAATCATGGCGTTTTACAGCACGAAGCCGAATTGGGCAATACCTTTGTTGTTAGTTTGATAATGGAGGTTGATACCACCAGGGCAGGCGCATCGGATCTTATCGACGACACAGTCAACTACCAGCTCATTTACAATGCAATTCGCAAGCAGATGGAGATACCTTCACGCTTGTTGGAGCATATCGGTCAGCGTATTGTCGATAAGCTGATGAATAAATTTCCCCGCATTCAACAACTTTCGCTCCGGCTCAGTAAACTCAATCCTCCCCTTGGTGGCAAAGTAGAACGGGTGACCATCGAACTGGAACAAAAACGAAAAAGCACCAATTAATTATTAATGATAAATGATTAATGATAAATGATAAATGATTAATGGTTGCGGCTAAGCAAGGTTTTTTGTAAATTTGCAGCTGAAATCTGCGAAATAATAACAATTCGTTGTTTTTTCGTATATAAATACAGCGCAAACAATAAAACTAAGCTAGCAGATGAACAAAATTGTAAGTAAAGAGTACTTTTCCGAAAACGTCATCAAATTTGAAGTGGAAGCTCCGCTCATCGCGCGTTCGCGTAAGGCGGGGCATTTTGTGATGGTGAAGGTAGGAGCCAAAGGCGAGCGCATTCCGCTAACCATTGCCGATGCCGACACCTCGAAAGGTACTATCACCCTGGTGGTACAACGCATGGGAGTATCTTCTTCCAAACTGGCACAACTCAACGAAGGCGACGAGATTACCGACCTGGTAGGTCCGCTCGGACAAGCCACTCATATAGAAAATTTCGGAACTGTGGTATGTGCCTGCGGCGGCGTGGGTACTGCACCTATGCTTCCTATCGTGGCAGCCCTTAAGGCAGCCGGCAACCGTGTGATTACCGTGCTGGCAGCCCGTACACAGAACCTAATCATCCTCGAAGAACAGATGAAACAACTTTCGGATGAGGTTGTAGTGATGACCGACGATGGATCGTATGGAAATAACGGTCTCATCACCAAAGGGGTGGAAGATATAATTAACCGCGAAAAAGTGGATATGTGCGTCACAATTGGTCCGGCCGTAATGATGAAATTCGTGAGCGAACTAACCAAGAAGTACGATGTGCCTACCGTTGCCTCGCTCAATACCATCATGGTGGATGGCACGGGAATGTGCGGTGCCTGCCGTGTAAGTGTGGGTGGCAAAACTAAATTTGTGTGTGTCGATGGTCCTGAGTTCGATGCCCATCAGGTGGACTTCGACGAGATGCTGATGCGCCTCGGCGGCTACCGCGATATCGAACGGGAAGAGATGGAACGTTTCACCTGTAAAAACTGATTAAAACGACAGACATGCGCAATATTAAGGAAGAAAGAAATGAAGCGTGGCGTGCCGATCTGCGCGCGCAAATCAAAGTTAAGGAACGTATGATGGCCCCGCGTATCCACATGCCCGAACAGGATGCCCTGGAACGCAGCCGCAACAATAAGGAAGTAAACCTCGGACTTACGGCCGAACAGGCCATGACGGAGGCAAAACGGTGTATCGACTGCCCCGATCCTACCTGCATGAAGGGCTGTCCGGTAAGTATTTATATCCCCGGATTTATCAAACAAATTGAAACGGGCAATTTCCTCGAAGCTGCTAAAGTACTGAAAGAAACTTCAGCGCTGCCAGCCGTTTGTGGACGGGTGTGCCCGCAGGAAAAACAATGCGAGGCTGAATGTATCTACGTGCGCAGTGGCAAGGAGCCTGTGGCTATTGGTCACCTCGAGCGCTTTGCGGCCGACTACGAACGCGAGAGCGGACACATATCCGTGCCCGAAGTAGCACCGGCCAATGGCATTAAAATCGCTGTGGTGGGCTCGGGTCCGGCCGGACTATCGTTTGCCGGCGATATGGCCAAAATGGGATACGATGTAACGGTGTTCGAAGCCCTGCACGAGATTGGCGGGGTACTCAAGTACGGTATTCCCGAATTCCGGTTACCCAATAATATTGTAGATGTCGAAATCGACAACCTCCGCGCTATGGGTGTGAAGTTTATTACCAACTGCATCATTGGTAAAACCCTCACCATCGACGATTTAAAAGAAGATGGCTATAAGGGTATTTTTGTGGGTAGTGGTGCCGGCTTACCCCGTTTCATGAGCATCAGGGGCGAAAACCTGGTAGGTGTCATGTCGTCGAACGAATACCTCACCCGTGTGAACCTGATGGATGCTGCCAGCGAGGAGTCGGATACACCGGTTTTTCTGGGCAGGAAAGTAGCCGTAATCGGTGGTGGAAATACCGCCATGGACTCGGTACGTACGGCCATTCGGTTGGGTGCCGAGCGGGCCATGATTGTCTATCGCCGGTCGGAAGATGAAATGCCCGCCCGTAAGGAAGAAATTAAGCATGCCAAGGAAGAAGGCATTGAATTTATGAACCTGCGCAGTCCCATCGAATTCATTGGCAATGCCCAGGGACGCGTCACCCACATGGTGCTACAGGTAATGGAGCTTGGCGAACCCGATGCCTCGGGCCGTCGTTCGCCAGTGGAAGTGCCCGGTCAGACCGAAACCATCGAAGTGGATGAAGTGATCGTAAGCGTGGGAGTATCGCCCAACCCGCTCATCCCTTCCACCGTTGGAGGACTCACCATCAGCAAGTGGGGTACTATAGAAGTAAACCAGGACACCATGCAAAGCGACATCCCTATGCTCTTTGCCGGCGGCGACATTGTTCGCGGCGGTGCCACCGTTATTCTGGCTATGGGCGACGGACGAAAAGCTGCGGAAAACATGAACCGTTGGATCAGAAAATAATGTTTAATGATAAATGATAAATGATTAATGGGTGGTAAGGTAGATGCGATTTACATTTAATCAGGTTTGTAACCATGCAAGGTTGTTTAAAAATATTCTTTAAAAGTAAATCGCCTCTCAACCGCACCCATTTATCATTTATCATTTATCATTAATCATTAATCATTAATCATTATATTTTGTTCTTTTTTATACCATTTTTGTTCATTTTTTGTCTTTGATGCTCATAGTCCGGCGTTGGTTGTTTTGATTGTTTTCCAGAATTTGGATTGATTAGTGTTTTTTTTCGGTTGAATATCTTTTTTTCAGCCGAAAGTGCTTTTATATCTTGAAAATTGAATTTAAGCAATTGAAATGATTAAAATAAAATACATATTATAAAATATAAATTTTATATCTTTGTATCGACTTTATCATATGAAATTCAGGTTCTTATATTCAATTGAAAAATGGATAATCAATCATTGGCAATTCTTTTTGATAATAAACACGGCTACAAGGTTAGCTCTGATGACCTGGAACATTTCTTTCAGGTGAATCTCAATATGTTTTGTATAGCTGATTTACATGGTAAATTCATTAAATTGAATCAAAAATGGGAGCAGGTATTGGGGTATTCAATTGAAGAATTGGAGCAAATTAATTACCTGGATCTTATTCATCCCGACGATCTTGCTTCAACACGGCAAGTATTGGTTGAACTTGGGGAGCAAAAGGAGGTGGTCAATTTTATCAACCGTTACCGAACTAAAAACGGCGACTACCGCTTTATTGAATGGCAATGCATGCCCAATGGTGAACTGGTTTATACCTCGTCAAGGGATATCACAGATCTAAAGCTTCAGGAAGAAAAAATTGAAAGTCAGGAGAAATTCCGGCAGATTGTGGATAATATCGGGGGTATCTTCTGGCTTTTATCGGCCGATAAGAAGGAGCTTTTGTATGTGAGCTCCAACTACAAAAAGGTTCATGGTAAAGAATACAGTTATACCGATAATCCTTTTCAGCCCCTGCTCGACATTGTGTATCCACCCGATCGCGGGAAGATCGACAAGG
>JANJXE010000310.1 GCA_024709185.1 Paludibacter sp. | reverse complement strand
AACCAAATCGAATTGCAGCTTTTTCAGTCTAAAACCGAACCCAAGCTCCGGAACGAAAAAGTCGGAGTAATGAACTCCTGTTTGTACTCTGACGCCGTGTAGCATTTCGAATTCAAAGGCCGTTCCCCAGCGCAGCTTACTGCTGATTTCCTGGTCGGCCTGCAGTCGCCAGCACAGTTCATCGGTAAAGGTGTAGTTCAATCCAAGACTGTAAACTGATGGCAGACGACGCTCTCCTGAATCGTACTTCATAGTCGACTGAAAGGGATTCATCACAGCCACCCCTAACAGGAGCTGGTCTGAAATCGGAACGGTAAGTCCCCAGTGAGGATACAGGGCCGGGTAATACCGGTTCGACTCAACTGAATAACGGACATCCACCATCAGTTGTAGCCCCATGTTGAATTTAGTACCGAAATTTCGGGAAAAGCCCAATCCACCTATCATTTCGTGATATGCACTAAATCCGGTATAGCGAAAATCGAGTGATGTCGTAAAATGACTGAAGGGATACGCAAAACGTAAACCTTTTGAAGCCAATTCTGTTATACCATAACGGGATTCGTACTCTGTATACAGATAAGGCACAACGGAGTATGCTACCAAAGCAGGATTCTGGAACAGTGCAGGACGGGAAGTGTCGGTCGTGGAAGTGCCTCCGGCCGAAAGAGGAAAAGACAATGGAAACCATGCCTGCGTATAGCCAGGCAAAATGAGCCCGAAAAGGGTCAATAACAGATACAGTTTTTTCATACTAATAAGTCAGGTTTAGCGTTATTGGATAGTTAACAGCTTTTTCCTGTTAAATGTTCACTTTCACAGAGATAAGTTTTAATAATATTGGATTATTGCAACAATTTATATACTTTTGCAGCGAAATGAAAAGAGTCAGATACATACTTGTTTTACTGGTGATGATTTCAGGATTGAATTCTGAAGCAGTAGCAGCACCGGTAACCGACAACGAAGATGGTAATTCGCAAAAAGTAGCCATGATGGTAAACGGTACCGATACTGTTTACTACGCTTTTCTGCGCGATATCTATGTCTATCCTAAATTAAAATTCCGCAATAAGAAACAGGAGCAATTTTACTGGCGCACCGTACGGGATGTGAAGCGTGCCCTGCCCTATGCAAAAATTGTAAGCAGTGAGTTAGTGAGGGTTAATACGCTCATTAGTACTATTGAAAAGGAAAAAGACAGAAAGAAATACCTGGCAAAATACGAAAAGGAAGTATTCGATCGCTACGAAAATGAACTTCGAAAACTCACGATTAATCAGGGAAGGTTGCTGCTGAAGCTTATCGACAGGGAAACCAGTTCAACCTCCTACGACTTAATAAAAACCTACAGGGGTACTGTATCAGCCTTTTTCTGGCAGGGAATGGCACGATTGTTCGGCTCCAACCTGAAATCGGAATACGATGCTCAGGGTAACGACCGCATCGTGGAAAGAGTCATCGTACTGGTCGAAGCCGGACAACTTTAAATCAACACTATGTTCTACAGAATTTTCCGAAGTATCAGGCATAAGCTGCTCAAGGTTTTTAAAGCCAGTAATTCAGGTAAAAAGATTACTTCCGAAAAAGCCCGTATCCGCGAAGAAGTAAAACGAACTAAGTTCCTGATGTCGCAGGAAGAAAAAATGGCGCAGGCTGCCCTGGTTTATGCCAAAATTGAAGCAATGCCTGAGTTCCGGAAAGCGAAAACGGTTTTAATGTATTGGTCGATGCCCGACGAATTACCAACGCATGACTTTATTGTTAAGTGGAGCGAATCCAAAACCATTCTGCTTCCCGTTGTGAAGGGTCAACAGATGGTTGTTCGAAAATTTACCGGAATTGAAGATTTAAAGAAGGGGCAGTTTAAAACACTTGAACCGGGAAGAGGTGCTCTTTCACGTAATATTGCCGACCTGGTGATTGCACCGGGTATTGCTTTTGATAAAGAAAAAAGGAGGATGGGTCGCGGTGGTGGCTATTACGATCGTTACCTGAAAAACAAGCAAGTTCCCACCTGGGGTATCGGTTTTAATTTCCAGCTATTCGAGACCATTCCGGCCGCTCCTTTCGATGTGCAGATGACCCGGGTGATTACACCTGATCAGACTGTGGACTAAGTTCTTCTTCTCCCTTGCGATAATAATAAATAACTCCGTATTCCCGGCATTTTTGCAATCGGGTATAAGGAGGTTCATTTTTGAAGTGTTCTTCAATTTCATCCCACAATTGCACGATAATCTGATCGCCCTGTTGCCGTAATGAAATTAATTCTTCCCAATTGCGGTTAGTCGTTTGCTGGTACATTTTCTGCGACGATTTATATTCCTTAAACACATCGTAATGCACCTTTACCTTTGCAATTGTAGGATTATAAATCGGCATACCTCCGTTTTTAATACGTTCGTTTTCACCATCAATCACTCTTCTTCCCCACTCCAATACAGCTTGTTCGGTACTTAAATCGGGTACCGTATGATTTTCGGGTTCAAGCTGATACAACTTTTTGTGTTCCTTTTTAATTTCTCCCCGAATGACCGACATATTGAATACCTGTATGAAATGGGAGATATACATACGGGTATTAGAAATCATTTGCTGGTAATGCCTGTTGGCCTTTACCTGATTTTCGAGCGATTGCAGGTAATTACGCTGTTGCTGCTCAAATTGTGCCAGAAAATTACGGGCATCGAGAACCTTTTTGAAGGTAAGAATATGCTTATTATAGCCATTTTGTTCCTCCATCCGAATGGCGGTACGCAAAGCTCTCAGGCGTGCCTGATCGGTGTTGGGTAATCGTCGGTAGGGCATAGTATTAATCTTTACGGTTCATCAGATCTCTTGCCAGCCGCAGGAGTATACTTTTTCTTGTATCGGGGACACTTACTTTTGCCAGATGCTCCAATGCTTTTTGGTAGTACATTTCCATGGCATCGAGGGCTATTTGCCTTACTCCCAGCTGATCATATACCGCTCGCACACCATCGATTTTTTCTTCCGGGGTGGCCGACGACCCGTTCATCAATGCCTGTAAAGTGAAAGCTGTTTCGCCTTTAGCCAGCTGAAGTGCATGAATCAGCAAATAGGTTTTCTTATTGCAAAGAATATCACCACCAATCTTTTTGCCGAA
>JANJXE010000308.1 GCA_024709185.1 Paludibacter sp. | reverse complement strand
ACAGTCATAAGTAGAATTAGTTTTGTTTTCATCATATTTGTGTTAGTATTTTGTGATTTTTTGCATACGATATTGATTTTCGGAATCAACCAGCCGGATCAAATACATTCCAGCCGGATAAGTAGATATGTCGATGCGATTTGAGGGATAATCAGGTTGAAATTGCTGTAAACGACGCCCCTGCATATCGTACACTTCCCAGCTTCTTATTAGCAAATGTGACTCGGCCATAAAAAGCAAGCCGTTTGAAGGATTTGGATAAAGCACCACTTTAGGAGAGTCGTCATTCATAGGTATTTCCACCTTACTGGGCGAAAGATATTCAATTTCAATGGCACTGGCTTTCTTACTTACAGACAAACCATTAAAATAATACGGAATATCGGTAATAGCGTCGCTACCGGTTGTTCCTCCCCAAAAGTTGTAGGCCGACCTGACAGTACGGGGATAGCCTTCTGATATGTTCCCATATTCAATGGTCGATAACCTACGCCACTGGCGATAGATAGAACCAAAGATAGTTTTCTCCTGCAGAACGCCTTCCGGATAATAGCTGTAGGAATAGCGGTGAGTGGCAATCCATCTCATTTCCCTGAAGTACTCATACAACTCTTCAGCCAGTTTACCTTCAGGTGTATACTTGTACGATGTTCGGCTTTGATTTTCCCATATATAAGTCAACGGATTCCATCTGCGTACCTGTATAACAGAGGGTATTGTATCGGTACCGGTATAAAATGTTCGTATAAGGTATTTCTCCGATTCCTGACCGGGAGCTGAAAATTCAGAAAGAATGCTATCGGTTCGTCCAAGAGAATCAGTAACATAAGTAGTTGAAGATGAGGCGGTAGGAATTAAGCCGGAATACCCGGAGAAGTAAGTGTGGTTCACTTTTTTACGTGTAGCCGTTTCCTGATTTGTCCGAACTGTTTGAATCAACTTTAATTCATTTCCTGCCAAACCATAAAAATCGTAATCCGGATTTGAATTATGTCTGATCATTCTTTTATACACCGATTCCAGTCCATCGTTCAAATGAGCAAATTCTTCACTTGTTTTAATAGAATTCGTAAAACGGGATTTTATTTGATGAACCACTTTCCATTCACCGTTGTTCCATGTCCATTTTCGCTGTAAGCCTACAGTATCACCCAGCATCAACCATTCGGTTTGTTCCACATTGGTTCGCTGACTGTTAGTATCAATCTGTTTGCGCTCGTAGATCAACTGACCGTTCGAATCGTATGTATAGAGATAGAAATGTGTTGTAAAACCTTCACTTATTTTGATCTGATGGACTTTGGGCTGTGTAACTGCCATTGTTGAGAGGATGCATACACAACCCAACACCAGAATATACTTCCAAAATTTCTTTCCCATTTATTTTAATCAAAATAAGTGCATTTAAAAAGCTACCAAAAGTAGAGAAAATACCTGAGACTTTCCTACTTGTTTTTTTGATTTTAAACGTAAAAAAACTAAATTCAGTATCTTAGTAAATCAAAACTTACGCTTATCTTTGCATCGAATCACCATACAACTAATGAAAATCAAAAAAAAATTACTCTATCGTCCTTCAAGGTTTATCCTTTATGTTGACCTAAGCATTGTTTTAGTTGTCATTTTTGCCACGCTCCTATTGGCACCGTTCACCCATCCTGATCCTTTATTGAAATATATGCCGGTGAGTGGTTTGTATGTTGCAATCTGGTTGTTGATATCTTATTTTTCTCACCGCTATAAGCCCTACAAGCGTGCCCGCTATTTCAAATCGCTGTTTCGCCTGACATTTACAGTGATGGGTACTGTGGCAGGTATGGTCCTAATCGATATGCTTTATCCACAATACAATTATTCCATCCCGGTATTCTTGTTTATAGCCCTTAATACACTGATTGCTCATCTCCTTATCTATTTATTTTACTTTTCAGTTCGGTATGCAGTTGATTATACTGACCCTGTCAGTCGGAAAAAAGCTAAATCAACTCCTTCATATGAATTACATATCGATGAGCACAAGGCCGATGTAATACGAACTACTCTACGCGCCATTAAAGGGGAAAAGGTAGTGGAATTTCTGGATAACTACCTGAATCCGGGCATGGGTGACGTTCGATTGCTTTCAAAAAGAGATTATTCGACCTTTTTCCAGAAAGGCACTGATTCACAAAGATTCAATGCAATTATACTTCTCGATCCACTAAACGCACTACATGGAATTAATACCCTGTTCTATTCTATCAATCAGCATCTCGATTCTAAAGGCACACTGGTATGTTGTTTTGAACAAAAAAGCACACGTAAAAAACGAATTCTACAGCATTATCCACCTGTAATTCGCTGGATGGTATATGTAAACGATTTCTTTATCCGCCGTTTTCTACCAAAAATATTACTGGGAAGAAGGCTTTATTATCGCAATTTCAGGGAATCGTATCGCATTTTCCATAAAACAGAAATACTGGGTCGTTTGTGTTATCTGGGTTTTTCAATCCTTGCTACTAAAAAGATTGATGGTCTGGTGTATGTTGTGGCTTTTAAG
>JANJXE010000522.1 GCA_024709185.1 Paludibacter sp. | reverse complement strand
CAAAATCGAATCGGGAGTCGGCAGGAACATCGGGGATATGAACGATGGTTTGAGAACTTAACACCCTGCCAAATTCGCCTTCAGGATGGATAGCCGAGAAGGGTCGGCATCCTTCGGAATTCATACCGATACAGGAAAATCGCTCAAAAAGCGTACGATCGCTGTTAAGCAGATACACAGCGCCCATCTGTGAGTTGGTTACTTCAAGCAGCTTTTTCAATAGTTCATCACAAAAACGGTGTGCATCGTTTTCATTAAGCATAATGTCTGACAACTCAGTAGCACTGGATGCTATCTGATAATCGGACTCAAGCGCTTCAGCCATTTCATTAAAACTGTCCGAGAGTTTCCCGAATTGGTTGCCGGAGCGGTAGGAAGAGCGAGCCGATTTATTTCCGGAACGAAAGTCGTCGACAACACGGGTGATGACTTCCAATGGATGATTTATGAGTTTAACCAGAAGATAGGCCAGCAACACCGATAGAAGGAATGCAACGATATTCAATACAAGAAGGCGGGTATTGAGTTGTTTTTTGAGTACTGTAACATCTTCGTAGAACTGTTCAGCTTTGTTTATTTCAAAATTATAGACCAGTTTAGTTTTCGCGAACAATAGTTTATCCTGCGCACCACCCACACCGTTGGGTTTTGTCCGGTCGGATGCTTCCTCCAATTTCCCCTGACGCAACAACCGAATGGTGTGTTGACGAATGGAATTCCATTTTACAAATTCCTGCCGCATGATCTGAATATCACCTTTAGGGCCCAGATAGCGTTGTTCCAGGATGTCGAGTTGACGAAACGCCTCTGCCTGATTGACATCCATCGTGTTCACAAAATCCTCCAACTCCTGCTCTGTATCGGCAAGCATCAATCCACGCATGTCGCGGTGAATAGCATTTATCCGGGTTTCGAAATCACCCAATGCCTTCCTCACCTGAAACGGATGTTGATACAACAACTCATTTTGTTGAGCCAGCTTATTGGTTTGTAGCCAGGCTAAAACACTTATAGCGAGCATCAAAACGATAATAGCTGCAAAGCCTGCAATCATCACCGTGCTGGTTTTCATATCCCTGATCGTTTTCATACGATACTAATTGATTTTTTAAGGACAGTAAAATATTTATACCCACTGAAATCGGAATACGATTCCACAATCTCCTTTTCTGCATCGCCCACAATCAGCCAGCCACCAGGGGCCAGACAATGGTTGAGTTTACGCACTATCTTCTCCTGCATTTCAGGACGATAATAAAACAGCAGATTCGCACAAAAAATCAGATCAAAGTTGCCGAAAATGCTCGACGACGGACAACTACATTCCTCGCTGAGCAAATCGAAGGACGAAAAATCGACTCCTTTCTTCAGTTCTTCCCTGACTTTAAAAACATCGCCAACACGGGTAAAATAGTTTTTGATCCGTTCGTAAGAAACATTTTTAACATTCATTTCTGAATAAATTCCATTCCGGGCTTTTTGCAGCTCATCATCTGCAATATCGGTAGCAAAAACTGAAAACCGGATTGTTGAACGATGCAGTTTTGAAAACTCATCACACAACATTGCGATACTATACGCCTCCTGACCCGCCGCACAGGCAGCCGACCAGATACGAATTTCACGGGAATGTTTCAACACTTTCTGTTTGAACAACAGAGGAAGAATATGGTTTTCAAGAAAAGAAAAAGTCAGCGTATTCCGAAAAAACAGACTATAGTGATTGTTTAACGCCTTTTTCAGCTGATCCAACTCAGCGTTGTCGTGTGACAAACAGGCTACATAGTCATCAAAACTAGTGTATTTTGATTCCTTCATCCGCCCTTCAATCGTTGATTCAACAAAGGATGTATTGAATATTGACAGGTCGATTCCCTTTATCTCAGACAGTGAAAATTGCATGATGCAAATATAACTTTTTTTAGTATACAATCAAGAAAAAAAACAATCTTACTATATTTCTGTAAAGAAAACAACACCCCATAAGTTACTTAACGAACTTATGGGGTGTTGTACCATAGCGACTACCACTTACTTCTTAATAAATCGATGGAAGTTAGTTTTAGTC
>JANJXE010000256.1 GCA_024709185.1 Paludibacter sp. | reverse complement strand
ACAGAAGCCCTCAGACGTTTGTCTTTTTTATCGGTTGAACTGCAGGTTGCACAAGTACAGCCAATAAGGGGGATTCCTGTTGAAGTGCCAGTGCCCAGAAAGGTAATTCTTATCATAGGTTCATTCTGATTCTCCAGTGTTGAGGATAAAGATTATTGCTCCGGTGTCCCAGATTTTTCACCCAGCCAAGTGCCTGATGCTGATAGGTAATTAATACATATCCCGGCGGCATGTCGTTTAGAGTTATGGCTTCGCGTTTGAGGTAGTTCAAAGCAGTGGGTCGGTCAACATTTTTTTCAGGATACAGTTCCCGGTTCAGATTTTTGGATAAGGCAAGCTGATGAGCGGGAATCAAATCTTTCCCTTTTTTTTCAGCCAATTGAACACCCCATACCAGGCAGTTTAACTGTGAACGAAAATACAGCATAGTGTCGTATATATTGGCTGGAAGTGCAACCAGCTGTGTTTCATCTTCCAGATAGTGAAAGCCTGAAGCGGGCAATAAGGCCGTTTGCATCAACTTAGAGACTTGCAGCTTCATTTTTCGCAAATCGGTCTTGAGGCGCGCCGGCGAGGGTGCATCCGACTTTTTTCGCATTGCCGAAATGAAAAACCCTTCTCCCTGAATTCGGTGCGGATAAAAGCGATAACCTGCATCTGAAATTAAAATTTCCGGAAAGGCAGAGCAGTCGACTGTCTGCAATTCAGCACCCAATTCATTGCAAATCCAATTCACCATTTCCTCATTTTCTTCCTTGTTGTAGGTACAGGTGCTGTAAATCAGAATCCCGTCGGTTTTCAACGCATCCCATGCATCTTCTACAATTGACTTCTGGCGTATTGCGCACTGTGTTACATTGTGCAGGCTCCATTCGTTCACCGAGGCCGGATCTTTTCGGAACATACCTTCGCCCGAGCAGGGTGCATCCACCACCATCAGATCAAACGCCGACGGTACACTACTGAAAGCCGCAGGTGCATTGTTTGTAACTATTATATTCGGATTACCCCATTTGATAAGATTTTCTGCCAGAATCATCGCCCTGCTTCTTACAAATTCGTTGCTTACCAGCAATGAATCGTCAGGAAGAATGCTGTTCAATAAGGTCGACTTGCCACCCGGAGCAGCGCACAAATCCAGTACGGTATGGGCATTCGGGGCCAGCTGTCGCACGACTTCTTCCAAAAACATGGAGCTGGCTTCCTGCACGTAATATACACCTGCGTGCAACAATGGATCGGCAGTAAAAAGAGGTCGTTCCGGAAGGTAATAGCCCGTATGGCACCAACTAACTTTTTTTAAAACCGGAAGGTGATTAGCCGCTTTTGTATTCAGGCGTATGCTTACAGGTGCCGGTTCCTGAAGCGTTTTCATCAAAGCCTCGAATTCCTGCCCCAGCACTTCGCGGGTACGTTGTTCAAATAATTCAGGAAAATGGATCATCGGGGTATCAAAAAAGCAGTGAAAATGAAAATCACTGCTTTTTATAGTTAATAGATAGTATTATTTACGACTTTTGATCTTCAAGAATGCGCAGAGCAAGATCTAATATTTGTGTGTCATCCAGCATTACCAAACCACCATCGGGTCCGGGTTCAATGTGAATTCCGATGCTTTTCCCGTCTTTGTAGTTGTGTCCTCCAAAATAGTTTTTTACTGATTCTTTTTCCAGGCCAAGTTCTTCAGCGATCCTGGCCATACTCCCGCTTGGCAGTGCATCCTTGATTCTGCGCAATTCGTTAAAAGTTATTGTTTTAGTCATGACTGTAAGTATTAGAAATGTTAATACTAATAAGATTATACGTTGAATAAAAATTGTTTCTAAAAGGTGCTATAAACGTAATACATTATTTTTATACAGGCAAACTTTTTGACGATTTTTTATGAAAAATGTTTGTAAAATGCCGTAATAGTTTGTATTCCTTTGAAAAACAAGTCGAGTGGGAAGTTTTCGTTGGGCGAATGGATGGCATCTGATTCGAGTCCAAAACCCATCAGTATGGGTTTTACACCCAGCACTTTCTCAAACACAGGAACTACACCGATGCTACCACCGCGGCGAACAGGGAGTGGGCGAATGCCAAACACCTCCTCGTAGGCTTTTTCGGCTGCTTTGTAAGCCGATGAATCGATTGGGCACACATAACTCTCGGCGCCGTGAAGCGGAATTACCTTCAGTTCAATATACGACGGAGCAATCTGGTGCAAATAATCCGAAACCAGTTTCATTATTTCTTCGTGCTTCTGATTGGGTACCAATCGGGCAGAAAGTTTGGCAAAGGCTTTGGCTGGAAGCACCGTTTTGGAACCCTCGCCGGTATAGCCTCCCCAAATACCACATAGTTCTAGAGTGGGACGAATACCGGTGCGTTCGAGGGTCGAATAGCCTTTTTCACCAAACACTTCGGTAATACCCAGGTTCTTTTTGTATTGTTCTTCATCGAAGGGTATCTGTGCAATGAGTTTCCGTTCTTCTGTCGAAACTTCCTCTACTTTATCGTAAAATCCCGGAATCAGAATTTTACCATCGCTATTGGTGAGCCCGGCAAGCAATTTTGTGAGCTCATTGATGGGATTCGCTACCGCACCGCCGAAAATTCCTGAATGTAAATCGCGGTTGGCGGCACTTACTTCCAGCTGCCAGTAAGCTAAGCCTCGCAAACCGGTTGTAATACTGGGTGTGTCGGCTCCCAACATACTGGTATCCGAAACCAAAATAGTATCGCAGGCGAGCAACTCTTTATTTTCACTGCAGAAATCTTCCAGGTTCACCGAACCAATTTCTTCTTCCCCTTCAATCAGGAACTTCACATTGCATGTCAATAACTTATTGGTTGCGAGGTATTCGAAGGCTTTAAGATGCATAAACGATTGTCCTTTATCGTCGTCGGCTCCACGGGCATATATCCTGCCATCACGGATTTCGGGTTCGAAAGCGGGCGAGGTCCAGAGTTCAAGCGGCTCGGCCGGCATTACATCGTAATGCCCATACACCAAAACAGTAGGTTTTGCAGCATCAATCATTTTTTCGGCATACACCACCGGATTTCCTTTTGTGGCCATAAGCTCTGCCTTGTCGGCTCCGGCCAGCAACAAAAGTTCTTTCCAGCGAACTGCACACTGTGCAATTTCAGGTTGACGGTGTTGATGGGCGCTAACGCTTGGAATGCGGATCAGACTGAACAATTCTTCTAATATTCTGTTTTTTTCCTGACTGATAAATGCATTGATACTCATAGTGTTTTTGTATAGAAGTTTTACATTTTTATTGTTTTCACCTCAACAAAGTTAGCAATTCCACCGTAACGAGCCTTCTTTTTTAGGATTTTTTCTGAATCTATAGAAACGTGGAAACTTAAAAAGTATAAAAGTTTCCAGTTTTAAAAATTATATTGTATTGATAATCAGTAAATAAGTATCTGTTTAATCATTTTTAATAATGTGAGTATTGATAAAGTGTGTAGCTTTATGTTACCTTTGCGCCACTTTTGCAATTATGAGAGAGAATATTATTCAATTAGCACTTAATCAATTTCATCAACGGGGCATCAGGAGTGTTTCGGTGGATGATATTTGTGCAACCCTTCGCATTTCAAAAAAAACATTTTATCAGTACTTTAAGAAAAAGGAAGAGCTGATTGAAGAAATCATCCTGCATGTGCAACAGGAGTTTACGGGCCGTTGTTTGCGCCAGCAAAAGGATAAAAATTCGATTGATATCCTGATTATGAACATCCGGGAGATTAAACGGGCTATGGAGAAGGAGTCTTTTCTGTTTTGGCACGATCTGAAGAAGTATTATCCAGCCCTTCACTCTAAATATTTTGATATGCAGCGTGATGTGGTACGTACTACTTTTGAACAAAACATCCGCAAGGGTATGGAAGAGGGATTCTACCGGAATGATATCGATGTGGAGATGTTATCGTATTTTCATATGGTGCAAATGCGGTATACCTTTGAAACGATGATCGAAGACCAGCAGCGTTTTCCGCTAAAACGGGTCGTCGATTTTTTCATCGATCTGATGGTGCATCTTATTGTGAATGAAAGAGGGTTGAAATACCTGGAAGAAAATTATTACGACAAAATTAAAAAATGATTGTTTATGAGAATGGTAACAAAATTTAAATGGATAGTGCTATTGGCTCTGAACGTTGGAAGTGCTGTTGCACAGGAACCACTGACGTTGACACTCGACGATTGTGTGCGAATTTCTCTGGAAGAGAATCCTACGATTAAGATTGCCGAGCGTGAAATTCAACGGGTGGATTATTCGAACAAAGAGAAGCTGGGGGCTTTATTTCCTTCGATTAGTGCAGGGGCATCGTATGGAAGAACCCTGCAAAAGCAAAAGCTGTTTTTCAACATCCCCGGAATGCCGGTAAATCCCGATGGTATCGAGGTAGGACAGGATAATTCGTTTGCCGGAGTGCTTCAGGCCTCCATGCCGATCATTTCGCCAACTTTGTGGGCCAGCCTTAAAATGAACGAAACCGAAACGCAACTGGCACTTGAATCGGCCCGCGCCTCGAAAATCAATCTGGTGAATTCAGTAACAAAAGCTTATTATGCGGTGTTAATGGCACAGGATTCCTACGATGTGTTCGAACGGGCCTATAAAAGTGCAGCCGATAATGCGAAGGTGATTGAATCGAAATACAAACAGGGTGCAACTTCTGAATTTGAATGGGTGCGTGCTGATGTACAGGTTCGCAATGCGATGACCAACCTTGTGTCGGCCGAAAGTGCTGTTGAACTGAGTAAGCATCAGTTGAAAATGCTGATGGGAATGGATTTTACCACTTCTATCCGCCTGCAGGGTAAGCTTTCGGAATTTGAGAAACTGGTTTTCAGCGATGCGTTGCAGACAGCTAATCTGACACTGGATAAAAATGTGGATCTGAATCAGTTCGACATCCGGGCTCAACAGCTGAAACAATCGCTCGAGGTGCAAAAGGCGACATGGCTTCCTACCCTGGCTGCAAGTTTTCAGT
>JANJXE010000510.1 GCA_024709185.1 Paludibacter sp. | reverse complement strand
TTTTTCATAAATTAATATTTTGTTTAAAATGCTCTAATCAACTGTTGAATTTTAATTGATTAAGTTTATTACAAGGTGCCAATAATGGTACAAAATAAATATACTAAAAAGTATGCACAAAGTCAAGGGTCAGCTAAAGGTCAATTCATGTTTATTTTTATATTATCAACACTAAGGTTTCTCGATAGTCCAATCTTTTTAATTGTAAACTCAATATTTTTTCTTCAGATTTCGTGTCGTATTTTTGGTTTTTCATTTTGTTTTCTTTACATTTATAGCAATAAATGGTACACCGAAAAAAAATTACCAAGGTGTTTTTTAATTAAATGAAAAAAGAGAAAAATAAGCTGAGTATTAACCTTCAACATTATGTCGGATGTCAGTAATGCGAAAATCGCAGAGATTAGGCGGATAGAAGGTTTTGCTAAATTGTCGAATGAAGAAATAATGTCCTTAATGCAATTTCTGACAGAGCTAGCCAAAATGGAAATTAAAATTAAAAGTGTATGAAAAGAGTTATATTATACTGTCGTGTGAGTTCGGATGAGCAAAAAACTAATAACAGTTTGCCATATCAAGAGTCAAGACTCAGACAATTTGCAGAATTGATGAAGTATGAGGTTGTAGAAGTTATAACAGACGATAAAAGTGGTAAAAATTTTAACCGCCCTGGTTGGAAGAAATTAAGGGACATTTGTTGTAAAAAACAAAATCATATAGATGCCGTATATTTTCTAAGATGGGATAGGTTTGCAAGAAATGTTGCGCAATCATTAATGGAGATAGAAAAATTTGATAAATATAATGTGGCATTAAATTCATTTGAGCAGCCTCTTGATTTATCAAAGCCAGATTCGATATTGTTATTATCAATATTTTTGGCTGTACCAGAAGTTGAAAGACATAAGATTAGTATTCGTACAAGAGAAGGAACTTATCAGGCGCAAAAAAGCGGCAAATGCACTAATAAAGCTCCAAAGGGTTATATAAACATTAAAATTGATGATGATACAAAAACTGTAGTTGTCGATAAAACTAAAGCAGAGATTGTGAAGTATGCATTCAACGAAGCCGCAAAGGGTGTTAAGTCAATTGAATTTATACGCCGTGAGGTTAATCGAAAAGGAATTATCATTGGTAATTCAGCTTTTCCTGCTATGTTAAAGAATCGATTTTATATAGGTGAGGTGCATGTGATGAAATGGGAGGATAGTCCAAGTTACTGGGTAAAGGGTCTTCACACACCAATAATTGATTTTGAAACGTTTAATCGAATTCAGGAGCATCATTTTGGAAAGCGTATTAAAAAAACAAAGTTAATGAGATCAAGC
>JANJXE010000184.1 GCA_024709185.1 Paludibacter sp. | reverse complement strand
AACTAATGGCCGTATAGTAAACTGTTGAACCATTTTTTCTCGCAGGATACAGTTCTGTGTTGACACCATTATAAAACTTTTTTAAATAATATCCGGTTTTTGTTCCGTTGATTGGGTTAGTCTCCCTTGATTCTTCTCCTCCAACATAGGTTTCAATAATATAATTTTGTAACCCCAGATCAACATGGCCATTTAAAATAGTGCCATCATAAATAATCGCATCTTTTAATCGAGGATCGCTAAACTGATAGGGAGAATATTGCCCCAGCACATCTAAAAGCTCTTGTGGATGGTCTTCGTAAGGAAAGCCGTCCGATAATGGAAAACATTTTACTAAATCATGAGAAGGATTTGTCTCTCCGGATCCTCTGTAGGTTGGAGGATAGTTTTGCACTTCATTCCCAAAATAGTTTGTTGCAAAATGACTTCTCCAGATAGCATCTTTATTTGTAGTGTTTACAAAGTCTCTTGTTGGAAGAGGATTTGCATTGATTACACCTTCATAAGCCTTCAAAGCTACATGCAAATAATATGCAGCCGAATCCAGGGGTATAATGCCATCGTTATATGCTGGACTTGTAGCAAAAACATAGGCCATTGCTTTTAAAGACCGTGCAGCATGTGTCGTCGGGGCACCGTAATTAGTTTCTCCAATCACTACATTATTTCCCGTATAACTATCCTGAAGATATTTGACAGCTGTATCACAATCTGCTGCGATGGCCCAAACTGTTTCAGCATACGTGCTCCGGCTCAGTTTAAATGCCTCTGCTTCGGTAACGATGCTCTTAACCACAGGAACACCAAGAGATATCCCGTTAACTTTGGCTCCATAAAGTTTCAACAAACTCCAGTGATACCATGCTCTCAGGAAATAGGCTTCACCCTTGTATTGTTTAAAAGCCATAGCATTCTCTGTCGAATCGGTATAATACACGACATTATGTTCTGTATCATCATCACCAATCGGACTTAGTCCGTTCTTCATGAAAATGTTCAAACTTCTTATATACTGATAAAACTCGTCCCATCGGTCCATTGTATTGTTGGATGATGATAAAAGTCCTAACCCAAAATTTCGCATGTTTGATGAAACATTGTTGCTCACAGCATTATCGGTAGCAATATCTGAATAGTTGAAATCTACTGTTCTAAAGGACGTTGGGATTCCTTTGTAAACATAATAGAGTGGTCCCCGTGCAAAGGAAGGGTTATCCCAAACAAAATCCTCATTGTAAGTTCCCTTGCCATCCAATGTTGGTTCAAGAAAGTCCTGACAGGAAATTAATGCTGTCAGTAAGAACAACATTACAAATCTTAAATACTTTATCTTTTTCATTTTAAATATTGTTTCAATTCATTTAAGATTAAAAATTAATCGCTAAACCACCTGTAAAAGTTCTGGTAGAAGGATAATGAGTGACACCCAGGTTAAGATTTTCAGGATCAAGTTCGTTAATTTCCGAAAAAGTCAACAAATTTGTTCCGCGTACAAATAACTTAATATTGGAAAGTTTTAGCTGGTCTGTTACACTTTCGGGAAGCATATAAGACAGTTCTGCGTTTTTTATCCTGAAGAATGCTGCATTTCGAAGCCAATAAGTCGATATCAAATTATCATTTCTAACACTCCCGGTAGTCAATCTCGGATGTAGTGCATTCTGGTCTTCATTATTTCCCAGGGTCCAGGCGTTGTCCAGAATATATTTTGAATACTTATTATTACCAGACATATGGTAATATGGATTTGATTGAACATCAACATCTCTGCGGCTCATTCCATATCCCAAAATAAACAGTTGAATACCTTTGTAACCAACATTCATGTTAAGTCCGTAGGTAAAACGCGGATCAGTATGTCCAATCATTTTTCTGTCATAGTTCGAAGTAATTTTACCATCACCGTTCAAATCCTCGTATTTTATATTACCCGGCAATACAGCTCCATAAGTTTGTTCCGGTGAGTTGGCAATATCATCTTCATCTTTAAACAACCCAAGTGCACTGAAACTGTAGATAGCATCAACTGGATTACCAACGTGGTTTAACCATGCATACTCATATTCAGGTAAATTGTCGGCAATAATTTCTGATGTGTTAAAACCTGCATTTGCACCAAACGAATATCGAAAATCACCCATTTTATCTGCAAAGTTGATGTTTAAATCAACTCCCTGATATTGATTCTCGCCAATATTGTCGTAATAACTTGTCATACCCATAATACCTGGAACCATGGCACCCATTACAATTCCTTTTGTTCTTTTGGTATAATAATCTAATTGTATGGTGAGTCTGTTTTTCAAAAACACACCATCCAATCCTGTATTAAACTCAGCTACTGTTCCCCAGTCAATTGAAGGATTGCCATCGTGATCCACATAAACCTGCTTCATTTCTTTAACTTTAGCGCCGTCAGGGTCTTTATCGAAGGAGGAATTGCCAAAAGTTCTCCATTCTGTTATATAAAGGTACTTCCCCGGTCCATTATAAAATCCCTGCGTTCCGTAAGACATACGGAGTTTTAATTCATCGATGACTGATATGTTTTTAATGAAATTCTCTTCGCTTATCATCCAGCCTAAACCAAGACTTGGGAATGTTTTATAACGATTGATTGAGGGTAGATTCTGGTTGCCAGTCATCGACATAATTAAATCAACGAAATATTTAGTTTTATAGGCATAATTTGCTGATAAACTAAAATTCAAACGCCTATCATCATAAGCGCTTCCCTTCCTTGTTATACTTTGAAGAAATCCATTGAGGTTTGCAACTATTTGATGATTGCTAAAAGTATTCTTATAAAAGAGATTGGCAAAAGCACCAATACGGGAGGTAAAGCGATCTTCGGTGCGTGTAAATCCGGCATCCGGCTGATTTAATCCAAACTGTCTTACATACATACTATCAACCCCTGTTTGTGTAGAAGTCCATATGGGTTGATAAGTAGCAAAAGTATAATTTCTCTCAGTCGCCACGTTCTGGTAACTGTAGGCATCATAAGACAAATAAGCATCAGCACTCAAGCCCTTTATAAGTTTACCAAAATTATATTCAAAGCCCATATTAACCTGTCCCTCGAAGTCAAAACGATTGTTGTAGTTTCGTTTGATAATATCAGCTACCGGATTACGTGAGAAAGTAGGGTGTGTACCAAAGCTATCAGGAGCAATCACGATAGGATATGCATTCACAGGATATCTTCCCAATACACCCCAAACAGCCTCCATATCAAGTGGAGATTTGCGGAATTGCAAAGATGTTAGCACATCAACTGAAAAATTGAAATCATCGGTTACATCAACATCTACATTTGAACGCAATCTTAACATATCAAAGGTTTGCTCTTTGTTTTGCAAATAGCCTTTGCCTTCGCCAAAATAATTGATATTGAAAAAATAGTTCGTAGTTTCACTACCCCCACTATAATTGATGTTTACATTTTTGTGATCCATTGAATTATTAAAGATTTCATCATAAAGTCTTTCATTGAAGTACTTAAGAGGATTACTACCTGTTCTGTAGCCTTCCAAATACTCCGGACTGTAAGGTAAGTTTTCAATATCCAGTGGATCTGCACCATCGTTTATTGCAGCTCTGTTAAACAGGGTAGCATAATCATAAGCATTCAGCCATTCCGGCATCCTGGTCTTATCCGTCACCCTCCTGCCATATTCTACATTGGCAGAAATTTCTCTTTTACCCCTTTTGCCACGCTTCGTTTTCACAATAATAAGTCCATGAGCTGCTGTGTATCCATACATTGCTGTAGCACTCAGTCCTCTTAGTATGGTAATTGTTTCTACCTCGTAAGCAGACAAATCATCCAATGACCTTTCTACACCATCAACAAGAGTTGTGTAACCAAATCCCCGGATTTTCAAATCAATATCACTGCCATCTTCACGGGTAGGACCTCCGGGAGAATAATCTGTTTTCAATATTTGCATATTAGGAATTTTTCCCGTAAGTGCTTCCATTAGGTTACTGCCGGGAAAACGTAAAAGCTCTTCACCTGTAATTACCGTAACAGGTGCTGTTGTATGTTGGAGCGTGGTTGATTTGTTGTAAGGTAAATCAACTGTTGTCAATGACATCAAACTCTTGCCTTCGCTTGAATCCCTTAGAATTGCATCTTTCTTTTTCTGGTTTTCAATTGAAACTCCTGAATGTAGTACATTTTCAACGTTTGTTTTTGTGCCACTAATTTTCAACGCGAATAGATTCTGATTGGCTTCCATTTCACTAAGTCCGTAGCCGTTTGTTGCCGATAAAAGAGGAAGTAGCCGCAGCGTCTGCGGCACCGGCATCGCCGCCCTGGTGGACGACGACACCCTCAAGGCCGAAACGCTCAAGGCCCTGGCCGCAAAGTACAAGGCGCCCTGCGTCTTCCCGATCCCCGAGCGGACCCTCGCCGCCACCCGGGTCGTGCGCGTCCGCATCGAGTCCATGAGCGGCAAGCAGTCCCGGGCGACGTAACCGGCTTCGCTTGGCCGAGTTCAAGGGTCGGCCCGATCTCTTCTTTTCCGCTCCATGAATTCCGCCGTACGGATTCGGGAAGAAAGACCTTTCCCCATCCTCGCCTCAATGC
>JANJXE010000298.1 GCA_024709185.1 Paludibacter sp. | reverse complement strand
AAAATGTTGATATCGGGAGTATTGGGTAAAATAATACTCCCGTTATCTTTTTTTATTCTTCTAATGACATCTGCATGTAAACTTGAACTGTAGAGTGAATACAGTGGAAGTTTGCATGTTGTTTTTGTACACTTTCCATTTAATAAAAATGCCCGATGAAGATATTACGAATTGTACTCGCTGTCATACTACTAGTTTATTCAGGATATTTGTTGATTAATGTACTACCTGTATTAAATAATCTTACAGACTACGGGATTGGTGTGCTCATTGGAGCATTGGTATTGCTGACTGCCGGCATACTATTATTACGCATTAAACCCAAAAAGAAATAAAATTTTAAAATCGCGCACAATGAAATCACGCAATTTGTTTGTAAAATCAACCGCATTTGTTTTATTGATGGCCATCTTCACCGGATGTGCCAGCACCACCATTATTCAGTCGGTACCCGAAGGTGCCAAAGTGTATGTCGATGGCATGATGGTAGGAAATACTCCCTATACCTTGCGCGACACCAAAATTACCGGTGCCAGCACTTCCATTCGGTTGGAAGCTGAAGGCTACGAATCGGTGAATACCTATATCTACAAAGACGAAGAAGTGAATGTGGGTGCAATAATAGGAGGAGTTTTCTTTTGGGTTCCCTTCCTGTGGATCATGCAGTACCGCCCTGCATACATGTTCGAGATGCTTCCAGCATCAGCTACTCCAAAAGCCCCCGACGCAACTGTCGGCACAAGCATTTCAGAAAAACTCCGCGAGCTGAAAAAGCTTTTCGATGAAGGGTTGTTAACTCAGGAAGAATACGACGCTGCCCGGAAAAAAGTGATAGAGCAAGGGTTGTAAATAGATAATTATCAATTTGTGTGGCCACGTCTTACCAGCTGAAAAAAAGCGGGTGAGACGTGGTTTTTTGTATTTAAAGATTTTCTCCGTTCCTTAATCATGACTATTGTTATTGGATTTAAATTGAAATTCAATAAAATCTTTTGTTTTTTATTATATATCAAACGTTTGCAGTTAATATTGTTTTGTAAATTGAGATTGAATCAACCATTTTAGTGATTCACTTGTTAGCTTTGCAATTAATTATTAATCTTTTAATATTTCAAATATGAAAAAAACTATACTTTTATTATTTATTTTCATAGTGGGATTCTATGCAAATGGACAGACGACATTTTCATGGCGAAATGATCAAAATCCAACATCAGGGCAGTGGAATGTTTCTAATTATTGGTGGAATGGAACAGGGGCTGCATTACCTGGTGGTGCTGAAATATTATTTTTAGATGGATCGGTTGGTACAACTATGACGAATGATTTACCCTCAACAAACAGATTTAGAATTCTTTTCGGAACCGGAGGTTCTTCAAGAATAATTAATGGTACAACCGAAAATATTTTTTATGATTACAGTAATCAATTGCCAAAAATTGAAAATAATTCTACAAACACTCAAACAATATCATTTCCTATTAAAAATGGTTTCGCTAATGGTTTCGAGCTTAATCCTGTAAATGGTGATTTAGTAATTGCCGGAGCTTACAATAGAGATGGCAAATTAACTTATGTATATTCTACAGTTTTAAATGCAAAAACACTTATTGTTAAAAGTGCATTTTCTGGAGGTGGGGATATTTATCTAAAAACAGGTGCAAATATTAAAATTGAAAGTGGAGGATCGATTTCTGGAGGAGTTCTATATGTGGAAGAAGGTAATTTATCATTTGAAGGAAATGGTAATTTAGGCTCTACAACTGATGTGAGAATAAGTGCTAATAAGTCAATGAATCTTAACAGTGTTGATGTAACAGTAAAATCTATAGCTGAAAGAGGAACTTCAAATGCAGGTACTGTAACTTTAGGAAGTGCCACACTTACAATTGAGGGAGGTTGGAGTGGTACGTTATATCAGAACTCAATTTCAGGCACTGGTAATATAATAAAAAAAGGTACAGGTATTATTGCACTTTTTGGAACTCAAAACTATTCAGGAACGACAACAATTGAAGGAGGCGCAATCGCAAGCGCAGTAAATTTGTCATCTTCTGTTATTACTGTTAAATCAGGGGCTTCGTTTGACGTCAATGAAAATATCACAGTAAATGATTTAATTATTGAGAGTGGAGGTACTTTAAACATTACTACTGGTAAAACTCTATCAATTAATGCGGGCAAAAAAATAACAATTAATGGATCTGTTAACTATAATTCAACCGGTAAAATAAAACTTTTATCGACTTTAGCAGATGGAACTGCAACATTAGTAGGAAACTACAGTGGTCCTGGTGAAATGGAACAATATCTTTCTTCCGGTCGTCAGTGGTGGTATCTTGCCAGTCCGCTTTCAGGAGCAACCAGTGATGTGATTAGGCCTGCCGAATCTGGTCATTTGATTGGAGATTATAGTGAAGCAACTACCAGCTATTCAGCTCCTTTTGCCGCTGGTTCCGGAACTTCATTAACCGCCGGTAGAGGTTATGTTGTAAAATTTGAAAATACGGATGCCCGTACAATCACATTTACAGGGGGTTCGCTAAATAATGGAGATATTACTCCAACAGTAACAAGAACCGGTACTACTGCAGCTAAACGTGGTTTCAATTTAATTGGAAATCCGTATCCATCCTACATCGACTGGGATGCTTTACATGCAGAATCCACCAATATGCGTGATGCAATATGGTTCCGTACTTATTCAAGTGGCATGGTATTCCATACGTATGGTGATGGTGAAGCTGTTCCAATTTCAGATGGAGTTACCGGCAAAATTGCTCCCATGCAGGCATTCTGGGTAAAGGTGCATGCTGATGGAAGCAACGGAATGCTCACGTTCAAAAATACCCACCGTTCGCACAAAGCTGAAACAGGATACAACCCGCTCAAAGCAAAAGCTGCCGATAACCGTCAACGCCTCCGCCTGTCTATTTCTAACGGTTCAGTTCAGGATGAAACTTTATTGGTTGGCAAATCCTATGCTTCTAACGGACTTGATTCCTACGACATCGAAAAAATGTCGGCCAGCTCGATTGATATC
>JANJXE010000143.1 GCA_024709185.1 Paludibacter sp. | reverse complement strand
GTTCGATCAATTTCGAGGTGATAACCACATTCCTGCGGACGTCCTGCTTTATTTTTGGCCGATGAAATATCCAGCCGGCTTTTCCCTCGTTCTATCTTTTCAGCAAGAATATACAGGCCATAATACATGCCATTGAAGATAAGTTCACAAAAACGCATTTTTGGAATAAAGTCCTGAGTACCCTGCATTAATTCCATCACCAACGCATCGCGCAGGTAACTTTTATCGTTAAAGGGGGCCAGCAGTACCCAATCGGACGCAGCAGGCATACCCAAAAGTGAAACAGCGGTATCGGCAGCAAGCGAATCGGCAGCATACCATTGACGCCATAGTTCAAGAGAATAGGGTTTCTTAGGTGATGTTCCATACGAACTACTGCCTCTGTACTTCAAGCCTGCATAGCCATTATAAACAAATAGCGTATCCTGAAGATTCACCGTGCCGTTTTCTGACGGTTCAATCAATTTTAGTTGCACAGCTATTCGTTCATCCTGACTTTTATCCTTTAACTGTTGATTTTCAGTATCGACAATTAGCAATGGTAAAGTACCCGACCGATATTCTACATTCACCGGAGGTGGAAATGAATGTTGGGCAACCACACTATTCTGTTGTAACAGCAACAGGACAATCAGCAAATAGAATATTTTTAACCGGAGATTCACGTAACACAGTCTATTTTTTATTAAAGAACCTGTTATCAGAGGCTATGAGTTTAACTCATTTACCCGATAACAGGCTCTCATACTAATCAACAATTCAACCAAAAATGTTCTGATATCAACGAATAAGTTTCAGACTCTGTGTACCCTCTGCAGTTCTTAATTCAACAATGTATACACCTGAATTCAGATATGGTAACTGCATGCTGTTAATCCCTTCTGACATAGTTGCTTTCTCGGCAAGGAGAGCTACCACTCGTCCTGAAATATCGAACAAACGAAGAGAAGCAGACTGAACTGAGGGGAGATCAAAGAATACTTCATTTCCATGAACAAACATATTGAAGTCTTTACGTACCAGGTTGGATGGCAATGAAGATATTACAACCGGATCAGCAGTCATACTAAAAATCAGGTTATCAACATAATAATTGCGAATTTCCTGGGTACGTTTTGTATTTTCGAATGTATTGTCGGGTAGAATTTCAACCTGACTTACATTGGTCATCCCTTTTGTAAATTTATATACATAATTTACCCATTGATTGGCTGTACGGGAATTGCGGTAGAAGTACGATTTTACAGTTCCTGTTGCAGTAGCCTGAATTACCGAATCCTTTACCCATCCTTGTTTGCGTGATGCCGCAATCGGATCCAGGGTAAGTCCGCCAATTTTCACTACAGGTAAACCATTACCCACCGGGCTGTGCATTTGCATCTGGAAATATTTAAATGCTTCCTGATTGGTTGAAGAAGAATCCATTGGAACCTGGAAATAATTCTTAACTGTAAAAGTTACGAAAGTATTTGAGTTCGAAGTTCTGCCCTGTGCACCATAAGCCAACGAGTCACCCGGAGTTCTTGTTAGACGAAGAACACGATCCGACATATTACCGGCACCTTTAACGGGATTTTCAAGATAATCCTGGTGCGAGCCATCCTGCCAACGAGTCCATTTATAGAAATCCTTTTCGAAATCTTCAGCCAACACCCATGAAAAATCTTCAGCTGCTTTCAGGCGATAAGCATAGGCCAGTGATTCGCCATCTGTGGTTAAACCACTGTTATTTGCTCCTGATACTGAGAACTCATACTTAATACCTGGTTGCATTCCGGCTTCTTCGTACGTCATTTCGTGCGACACCACACGGTTATCATCAATTACTGCGAGCTGCTGACCATTCATTTTGATGATGTATTTATCCGCTACTTCCATCTTGTTCCACTTCAATACAATTTTGAAATCGGTAGCCAACGCACTGAAACCCGCAATTTTCTGCTGATCAATGGGAATTACCGGGGGAGTATTGGTAAAGTATATATCATCTATATAAGTGGTATCGGTATTTCCACCACTCGAACGGTCGGGTTGAATCAGGAAGACGTTGTAACCACCATTTTTGTCGTTATTTGCCACTAAATCATAACCCGAACGGCTTTTAGTTTTATCGGCCAGGTTGAAAATAAACCATTGCCATTTGCCAACGCGCGATGGAGGATCATTTGGAAGGTGTTCACTACCATACTGTTGTACCGGAGTTAGTCCCTTAAATTCAACTTTGGCTACCAATTCTCCCGCAGTTGATTTTAATGCACGGAACACAACATACTGGTATTTAGGGAGTCCGGTAGTACCTACCTGATATTTGGAAGGTAACAAATGATTCGGACTGGTCGGATCATCCACATTAAAACTACGGATAGGCCCATCCCAAATCTGACCACCCGATTTACGAACATAACGTAAAACTTTATTTGTAGGATCGAAAGGATCGGTTACAATTGCACGGCTACCACCATCGGCCGAATTCCAGTTTACAGCTACTGCTGAATCACCTTCAAAGTCATCGATAATCCAGGGCTCGGATCCCGGTAGTGAAAGAGTTTGAGCAAAAGCTCCGGTTATAGAGAAAGCAGCCCAAAGAATAAAAAGTAATTTTGTTTTCATGTTTTTAAATTTAAAAAAGGGTTAAACATACATGAAGCTCCGCGATTCGAATGCCAGTCCGCATTAAAACGGTGGAACTTCATGATACAAATATACATTGCTGAAGAAGTGGTTTATAATAATTATTAGTGAATTATTGATACTATTTTGTGGTACAAAATTACCAACCCGGGTTCTGTGTGATTTTTCCTCCCGACTTCATCACTTCACTGTTGGGTATCGGGTATAAATACATCTTGTCATCCCATACTCTGCGTTCTACGTTGTGTTGAGAATCATAAGTAAGCACACCATTATCGTTGGTAATCTTCATCGCCCGGATGGTCAGAATAGCCTCCCTTTGTTGTGGATCGTCGAGCAGACGCCAGCGACGTATATCGAAGAAACGATGACCTTCGAAGGCCAGTTCTATCTGTCGTTCTTTCCGAATGATTTGTATAAAGGCTTCACGTGAAGTACTTACAGGATAGGCATAGAGATTAAAACGGCTGCTTACCCTGACCTTGGTGCGCAGATCATTCACTAAAGCCAGTGCTGATTTGGAATGAGAAGTACCGTCGGTTGCCGTCGTTGACGATGGAGTCGGACATACATGAAATAAAGCTTCAGCATAATTAAGGTAAAGTTCATTCATACCAAAAAGTACCCAGCTATGCCATGAATCCTGACCTAATTTTAAATCAAGACCGGTATTAACATATTTCCGCATATAGTAACCTGTAGTTGTTGCTCTGAATTTTCCCAGACCATCCATCCCACCAACAAAAGTCTCAACTGGCCGCGTATTGGTTAAACCAAAAGAATAAGGCCGTCCGTTTATAACCACAATGGAATCGATGCGGGGATCACGACGATTATACGGATTGGCAGGGTTGTATACATCCGCAGCAGCACTCATACCAAAATTATCAATGAAATTTTGTGTAGGACATACCGTGTTTGCTCCACCCAGTTCGAATCCAATAGGATAATTTGCCTTCTCAAAGGCATTACTCTTTGCCCATCTCTTTTCAAAAATCACTTCATCCTTTGTAAAACCAGGCAATGAATATGCTGGTGTAAAAATATTGAGGTAATTGTTTTTGATTAACCCTCGCTGACGAGGAGGTAAATCGAAATACTTCTTGCCAATATTGGCAGCACGGTACCATTTGGATATGTCGTTGGTTGGATTAAACAATGGACTGGCAGCATACACAGCAGCGCGAAGTGCCAGCGCAAAAGCTGTACCTTTTGTTACACGACCAATCTTGCTTTGTCCGGCTGCACCACTAATGCCCGGAGCTTCACCTTCACCGTTTCGCGAACCCGTTGGTATTCCATAATTATACCAGGTATGTGGCAAATAATCAGCTACTTCCATACATTCACGAATAATAAAGCTGTACACTGAATCTGCTGACTGACGGGTGTAATTAAAATCGTCATTCAAATCCAGAGTTTGAGTAAGCAAGGGTACACCTCCATAACGCTTCACCAGTTCAAAATAGAAAAAAGCACGCAACAGACGGGCTTCGTAGCGTAATTTATTGATGTTATCCCACTGATCAATATAGTTATTTTTGGATGGAAGTGAAATGGTATCGCGCTTAGCCAAAACCTCCGAAAAATTGGCAGAACCTTCAAGAAACAGATTCGCCTTACGAATTCCGGTATAGTAATGCGACCATTTATCGTCAGGATTGGATGTTGGTCCCCAAGCACCGGTTGCGAACTGATGTATGGCACTGTTTTCATTGGCATGATGCGCTTCGTCACAGGCTGCTGCAAGCATCGAACCTGAAATATCATTGTAACCGGTTGGCAAATACGAGTAAATTCCGGAACCAAAATCTCGCATGGTATTGTATTCAGTAAATACTTCTTCTGCGACATAATTACTGTCGAGTTTTCGATCCAGGAAGTCGGTTTCACAACTGCTTAGTAAAAAGGTTACTAACAGGACAGATGCAGTATATAGTTTATGAATTGTTTTCATTGTTCTATCATTTTTTAAAAGGTTAGACTCATACCTGCGTTAAGGGTTTTAAGCAGTGGATAGCGGTTAATATCCATGCTTTCCACATCCACACTTACTTCATCTACCTGCTGTTGTGTCCAAAGGTTGTTTCCGGAAATAAAGAATCTACAGTTCTCAATCTTAAGATTTCGGGTAATGGATGCAGGTAAAGTATATCCTAACTCAATGTTTTTTAATCGCAGGTATGAACCGTCGCGCAACCAGAACGTGGATGTGCGGTAATTATTTGCATTATCGAGGGTTGAGAGTCGCGGATAGGTAGCTGTGGCCGATGTTTCAGGTGTCCAGCGGCCCTCAACAGCCCATTGGGTAATACGTGCATTGTCAATAAATGGTTTGACCATGTTTCCACTTAGCACTACCGATCGGTTTCCTACACCCTGAAGTATCCACGAAAAGTCGAATCCACGGTAACTGAGCGCTCCGTTGAAAGCATAAATAAGTTCCGGGATTACTGATTTACCAATGGCTTTCATATCCAACTCATCGATAAAATTATCGTTGTTCATATCGCGGTATTTCAGGTCGCCCGGTTTATTGGTTCCGAAAAGCTGTTTTGGACTTGCATTGATATCGGCCTGATCAGCAAAAAATCCAATAGCCTCCAACCCAAAAATAGTTCCTATTGGATAACCGGTTTCCCAACGGTAATCATCTTTTCGGGGCTCTTCGTTTTTATTAATCACCTTACTTTGTATGAACGACAAATTACCACCCAGTGAGAATTCAATCTCCCCAATTTTCTCTGTATAATCGAGCTGAATTTCAATACCCTTATTTTCAGTTATACCTTCGTTTACATAAGGTAAAGTGATGCCAATATAGGCCGGACGGGTACCCGATGCAGGAACAAGAATGCCTTCGCGCTTTTCATAAAAGAGACTTGCATTTAATAACAAATGATTGTTAAACCAGTTAGACTCGATTGATATATCAGACTTACGGGCAGTCTCCCAGGTCAAACCCGGATTTGCCATAGTCCCTTCCTGAAGATTCGGTAACCCGACTGTTGATTCACCGCCTATAGTTATTCCTGTTCCATTGTTATAATATTGCTGGTAGCCCCAACGACCAGTGCTTCCTAATCTGTCGCTTCCTGTGAGCCCTGTTGCAGCATTCAGCTTCAGATAACTTATTACCTGATTATCGGTTAAAAAATCTTCATTCGAAATCACCCATCCTGCCGATACTGCCGGAAAAAATCCGAATCGCTTACCCGGTTCAAAATTATCGGAACCACTATACGATGCCACCACCTGAGCAAAATAAGTATCACGGTATCCATAGTGCAACCGCCCCATCAATCGTTGCTGTGCATATGGAGTATGCACACCGTTAGCCCGGTACACATTCTGATGATAGACCAGCATTCCATCCAGTGCATGTTCACCAAAAACGCGGTTATAATCGAATCCTCCTTCAATATTTGTACGGTTCCACTGCCAGTACGTACGTTGTGCAATGGCCGGATCACCATACTGTCCACGCATAACATAACTATATTGCGTTGTATCCTTACCTGCAACACTTCCGGGTTTCAGGTTTACTTCGAAATAGGGATACTGCCGTGTCTTGTCGTAATTGGTTTTAAACCAGCTACTAAAAGCCGCTGTTCCAAAAACGCCAAGTCCCGGAACCAGTTTTGACAAGTTATAATGTAATCGCAATGTTTCGTTTAATTCACGGGAATGATAGGAACGAAAACCGCCCTGAAGCACAGCAGCTGCCGGATTTGCAATTTCACTCTGTCGACCAGCCCATGCTCCAGTTGGAGTTGTTACCGGAAAAAATGAAATACTGTTCATTGACTTCCAATGGTCGTTAATGTTGATATTGGGTTGGCTTTTCTGAAAAATCCTTCCACTTAAATCGAGCGAAACTGTCAGTTCCTTTGTAAGGTTAACATCCACATTGGATCGAAAGCTGTAACGGTCGTAAATAATATTGGAATTCATATCCCTTTTAGGATCAGTATTCGCATACAGTCCCTCGCTATTGAGATAGCCCAACATCAGAAAGTAACGTACAGCAGAATTCCCGCCACGAAACGTAAGCGTATAATCACTCACCGGAGCACTTTCAGAAAGTATCACATTACGCCAGTTTACATCAGGATACAAATAAGGATCAACAGCATCGCGATAACCGGTTATTTGCTCTGAAGAATATACCGGCGATAAGCCATCGTTGGCACGGGCTTCGTTGTACCGGGTCACATAATCGCCTACCGAAGCAAATTCAGGTAAACTCAACGGTGATTGGCTTCCATACCGGGCATTCAGTGTAATCTGTGGTTTACCAATGACAGCCCCTCTTTTTGTATTGATCAAAAGCACTCCGTTTGCTCCCCGGAATCCGTATAGTGCCAGCGATGCAGCATCGCGTAATACCGTTACTTTTTCAACTTCACTCCAGTGTATTTGCTGGTAACTAGTTTCAACACCATCAACCAGTATAAGCGGTAAATTCTCGAGTAGTGATGCTTTTCCCCGAATGAATAGTTCTGTATTTTCCTCGCCGGGTTCACCTGTAGTTTGGGAAATCTGTACCCCTGGCAGCTGACCGTACAACGATTGAATAAGGTTGGGTACCTGTGCCGCCTGAAGCTTTTTTCCTTCAATAAATGCCGACGACTCGGTTCTGGCATTCTGTGATCGAACGCCATAAGGAATAAAATCTGTTTGAACGCTGTCGGTAACGATGCGCGATTGCCCCATCAGTTGTAAGCTGCAAAACAGCATACTATATAGAAAAGTCTTGTTCATGGTCTGAGTCATTATAGATTCGTACTTGAAATTATTACCATCCCGGATTTTGCATCAGGTATCCCAAATTAATTTCCCGTTGATCGAACGGATATAAATACATATAATCCCTCCATATACGGTCTTCAACTTTCACCTTCTTATAAACCACTGATGCTTTATTGGGAGTGGTTTGACCATCCATTTGATAGAGGCGCAAGGTCCATATACCTCCTTTCATAACTCCTTCCTGGTCTGCTATTTTCCAACGTCGAACATCAAAAAAACGATGCTCTTCGCTAAATAATTCCACCGTGCGTTCACGCTGAATAACTTTTCTGAAATTTTCACGGTTGTCGCATCCCGGACTGGATGAATTCAATTCAGGAATACCAGCCCTGCGACGAATCACGTTGATAGCTTCAAATACTTCCTGATCGGGTGTACCCTTTGTTTCATTAAGAGCTTCGGCATAATTAAGATAAAACTCTCCTAAACGGAATACAGGCCAAAACCAGGGTGTCTGTGCATGTGTCATATTGTGCACAAATTTCTTCAGATGTCCAACACCGGTATAACAGGCATACATGGAAGCATCCATCCATTTTCCTCCGGGTACTATTTCCTTGGTACCATCGCTACTCCACCAGCCTTCAATGACCTTATTGGTTTCAAGACCCGCTACAATCTGATCGGGACTCGAATACATTACAGAAAGTTGAAAACGAGGCTCCATCTCCTTGCATTTAGCGACAAACTCAGCATAGCTGCCAAAGGTTCCGTCAGGATTCTGATTTTCATTCCATTCCTGTTCCGAACCATCGTCTTTAAGATAAAAACGGGTCATATTATAGGTTACCCCATGTGAACGTTTCCATGAACCATAAATGGAATTGGTATAGTAGCGAACCTGATTTCCATAACCATCCAGCCAGGTAGCCCAGGTCTGGTGCGAGCGATCGTTCAGGATTACTTCATCGCTGTTGAGTGAAGTAGAATTGTTATAGTCATTAAAAGGATTTCCGGTATTCACAATTTTACACCAGCCCGATTCATTCGCAGCCCAGTCAAGTACTGCTTTGGAAGCATTGGCAGCTAATGTCCAGCGATTTGCATCGTAAGATTCATAACTTACATATTTTTTAATGTCAGGATCAATGCCTATTGTATAATCTCCATCATTGACACCATCCTCGTAATATGCTTTACCGTCCTGTGGATTAAACAATGGACTTGCGGCATACAATAAGGTACGTGCTTTGAGGGCAAGCGCAGCACCTTTGGTTACCCTTCCACGATAAGTATTCTCGTAAGCATTTGGGAGATACCGGGCTGCTTCATCACT
>JANJXE010000125.1 GCA_024709185.1 Paludibacter sp. | reverse complement strand
TAAATTCTGGAAGTGTTCGCTGAAATAATCCCTTTCTAAAGCTTGCACGATTATCATTTACAATTGGGATATTGCCTTCTTGCGTCATATCGCCAGCTTTGTAAATGTCCCAATTTTCAGGCAAACCTGTAAATGTATCAAATCCAATAAATCTGGAGTCAAGATTGGTGTTGTGAGCCAACCACCACTTAAAAGATCTTCCACTTGCAACACCAAATTCCAAATAATCTATTGGACAGTTTAGGCTTTCACTTTCAACCAGATGCTGATAAACTTTTTCTCTTATTGAAGTATCAAACTCTCTCGAATAAAAATCATTGAATCTAGATTGAGAATTGAGGCTTCTCCACCTAGACATCTTTGACAAATACACCAAATTCAATAAGGAATTTTCGAATGGTGCAATTATTTTGTGGAGGTTAAACCTCATAAAATTTGCTTTAATTTTTCTTCGAAGGTAGAGTTTAATATCCATAATAATAAATATAGTTCTGAAAATATATATAAAAATAATAATAAATCAGGATATTCAAATACTTTTTAGTTTTTGGTATCCTGATTAATATTCAAAAGTTGTTTATGCAATTAATTTAAATAAAGAGCAATTGCATCAAAATGAACACAGGTAATAGCACAACCAATGCAAATTTAATGAAATATGAGAAGAAATCAGGCATCTTAATACCCTGACTGTCTGCAATAGCTTTGACCATAAAATTGGGTCCATTACCAATATAGGTCATTGCTCCAAAGAAAACAGAAGCTGTTGAAATAGCCTTCATTGTGCTCTCAGGTATTCCTGCCACCAAGGTTTGATTTAATAATAAATCAGGATTTTGAGTTACAACACCCAATTCCAGATAATAGAATGTAACTGCAGTAGGAGTATTATCAAGAAAAGCACTTAAGGCACCGGTAGCGTAATAGAATTGTGATGCCATAGTTATACCAAGGTCTGTGGCATGTTCTTTGAGGAATTCAAGTGCAGGAACCATTGTAATAAATATTCCGATAAATAAGTATGCTACTTCTTGAATAGGGTGCCAGTTGAACTGATTATCTATCCTAAGCTGTTTGCTTGTAAAAAGCCAAGAACCAACTGCCATTAAAAGCAAGAAACCTTCTCTTAAAAAAGCAAAATTATGGTTTTGTTTGATAAAATCAAATGTATTTTCATTTATAAAAGCTACACCGAGTACTACACCTATGAGAAATAAAAAGTTAAGTTTGCCGCTTATTCTGATTGGTCTAATCTGAGTATGGTCTAAAGTAATATCTTCGGGAGTTTCTTTTTTCCAATTGTGTAAATCTACAAAGTAATAAATTGTGATGATTATGAGATTACCAAAAAACCACTCAGGCAAAAGCTTCATAAACCAAAAAAACTCTGCACCTCTTAAATACATCATAAATAGGGGTGGGTCACCCAAAGGAGTAAGCAATCCACCGCAATTTGCCACCACTGCTATAAAAAATAAAACAGTGTGAACTTTAAATTTTCTTTCAGCATTAGTTTGGAGCAAAGGCCTTATCAAAAGCATTGCTGCTCCGGTAGTGCCCATAAAAGAGGCAAGTATTGCCCCAATAATCAAAAATATACTGTTATTTCTCGGGGTTGCTTCGATATCACCTGTCACCAATATTCCACCTGTTATCACAAACAGGGAACCAAGTAAAATGATAAAAGGTACATAATCAAATAAAATAATATGCATCAGTTCATGGTTAAGTCCTGCAAACAATAGATAAACTGCAGTTGGAATACCAAGTGCAAGTGATACAATAAGTTTGTTTTTGTTATTATCCCAAAATTTATGTGCAACTAGTGGTAATACCGCTATCGAACCTAACATTAATACAAAAGGAATAAGTGTCCATATCGGAATATCGTGTGCTTGTTCCATTAAATAAAATCCTGAAATGTTGTTAATCTAAATATCAAAAGTATTGACTATTCAATAGAAATACGTATTTTTTTTGAAATAATTGAAATTAACCACAAAAAAAAATGAATCAAACAATTTATTAATTGCTTATTTCATTAATAATCAATGTCTTACAAAGATTACGGTCGTGATTTAATTGTTCAATTAGTTGCTGAATACTGTCAAATTTCTTTTCATCTCTAATTTTTTCAATAAAATATATTGTTATATTTTGATCATAAATATCTTCATTGAAATCAAAAAAGTGTGCTTCGATAGATAATATTTTCTCATCACTGACTGTCGGTCTGAAACCAATGTTTGCCATACCAAAAATCTTGGTGTTTTTATGGTAGAAATATACAACATAAACACCATTCGAAGGTACTAGTTTGTTTTCATCATCAGGTAAGAGGTTTGCAGTAGGAAAGCCAATTGTACGACCTCTCTTATGACCGTGAATTACAAGTCCTCTTAAGCCGTAATGATGCCCTAAAAGCATATTCGCGTAAGATATTTTTGAATCCTGAATATAATTTCTTATGTCAGTACTCGATATCCTATTATTTTCAAGATCAATTCTATGTAATTTTTCAATATCAAAATTTAATTTCGATGACAAATCAAAAAGTAATGACTCATTTCCATCACGATCTTTACCAAAAAGATGATCGTATCCAATAAGAATTTTCTTAAAACCAACTTTATTAAACAAATAATCATTTATAAAAGTACTAGCAGGTGTTTGTGAAAACTCATAATTAAATGGGATTACAAGAACGTTTTCGATGCCATATCTTTCAAATAAACTTAGTCGTTCCTCAATAGAAGTCAGAAGTTTCAGATTTGGCTTATTTTCCTTTCTTAATACGATTTGTGGATGCGG
>JANJXE010000488.1 GCA_024709185.1 Paludibacter sp. | reverse complement strand
GCTGCATAATGCTGATACAATCCTTCCTGCGAAGGCTTATTATAATAGGGAGTTACAGAAAGAATCGCATCAACACCCCCGAGGTTGGTATGCTGAAGTTTTTCCACTATTGCACGTGTATTATTTCCTCCGATACCCAGCACTACAGGGATTCGACCATTATTAACCTGAATAACAAAATCCTTTATTTGTTCTTTTTCTTCTTCGGTAAGAGTGGGAGTTTCAGCAGTGGTACCACATACAACCAGATAATCAGTACCATTCTTTATCTGATGTTCCACTAAACGGGCCAGTGCATCAAAATCGATAGATTCATCCTCCTTAAAAGGTGTGATCAGGGCCACCCCCATTCCCTTGAGTTTACTTTGTAACATGAAAGCTAAATTTCAAAATTTCCTGCAAAAATAATCTAATAATCCTTTGATTGTATATTTTTGAGATAAAAAATTAGTTGATTATAGATATTTAGATAATCATTCTCGTGTTCCTGTTTCGGATCGTCAGGATAGTGTCCTGATAAATCGAGAGTGAAATCGAACAATTTAGGAGGATTTTTTCGTACTCCGCATTTGAAACGGGCATTTGCTGACAGTAGTAAATAATCTACTCCCAGAAAGTCACGTGTATTTAAATCCAGTAACAAGTCGACATTCAGGGCATCTATATGACCAGCAATGTGCTCTTTGGGTCGCTGTAGGAAATCAAAATCACTCGTGCAGAACATCTTGTAATGTAGCAATTCCGATTGCAGGGTTTGTTTTTTCTGGACATACCCCCAAACAGTAACTGTCTTTCCATCGACAACAAGTGATTCGACAATGCGCTTAATTTCAGGATTTTTTTCCGAATAATTACTTTCGAATACTATCAGAACCGATTGTGCATGATTATAATCGACAAACTTTTTAGAAGTTTCGAGCTTACTAGTCGTCGAACGAAGTTTTCGATTAAATAACAGCTTTGCTAATTTATCAATCATAATATTTTTAAAATAGAGTACCCATCTGAGGAACCTGATGCACAGGAGATTCACCAATAAGTTGCAAAAAATCATTTTCATTTATCAACGTAATTCCCAGACTTTCTGCTTTCTTTAATTTTTCAGGCCCCATTCCTTCACCAGCAAGTATAAAACTTGTTTTTGAAGACACACTTCCACTGTTTTTACCACCGTGTTGCTCTATTCGTTTTTTATACTCTTCGCGCGAATGAAGTATGAAGGTTCCACTAATTACAATGGTTTTACCTTCCAGCAGATTCGATTGTTGAGTCAGGGCTTCTGATTTTAATTCAAACTGAAGACCTGCATCGATTAAACGTCGAATTAACTGTTGATTACGTTCATTAGCGAAATATGAAATCACACTTTCAGC
>JANJXE010000034.1 GCA_024709185.1 Paludibacter sp. | reverse complement strand
GACTACCCATAATAACGGATGCTTGAAAGTCACAACAGATCCGGTTACTCATAAGCTATCTGTGGAGCATCTCGAAAAACGCGGGCAACACTTACCCGATGACAAAGTAAACGATATTTTTGAAGATAGGGAAAAGAATGTTTGGATACTTACTACCGGAGGGATTGCACTTTTTGAGAATACCGGAAAAAAAACATTTTATCTGGAAAAACAACCATTTTATACCCATGTTGAAAGTGATAAAAGGATATTATTCGGGAGTAAGGGTAAAATTATTCACTATGAGAAGCGTAATAGAAATTTCAAAACAATTGAATTAAATAAACCTGCGCAGATAAGGAAAATGGTCAATTTTTCTCCCGGAAATTATTTGTTTACTGCTGATAATAACGGTTTCTTTAGTTATGATGTCCTCCGGGATGATTTGCAGCACTTTACGAAGGATAAATATCCGGCAATGATCACGAATGATATACAGGATGTGTACATTGACAGAGCCGGCGAAATCTGGCTTGGCATTAAATCGCATGGTGTGCTGCACTTTAATGCACAAAACAAAAAAATTGCTTACATAACTACTAAAATAAACGAGGGACAAATTACCAATCCTAATTATCTTATTTTCGAAGATGAAAAAGACATGCTCTGGATTCAGCCTTATTTTGGTACTTTTTCGTGGTTCGACAGGGTGAATGGTAAGTTGGTACCCTTTAACAGTGCCTATAATGAAGACATCAATGTGCTGTTTTCCTATGGTGTGAACCATGTGTTGTCTGATGCTCAGGGTGTATTGTGGATCAGTACCAATCGTGGGAATGGAATTTTCAAGTGTACTTTTCTGCCCGATTACTTTAATCATTATTTATTACAGGATAATTCGGTCTATAGCATTACGAATGAAACCAGGGCGATTTTTGAAGATAGAGAGAATAGGTTGTGGGTGGCTACAAAAGACGGTACCGTGCATGTTTTTGACGCAGAACGTAAGAAAATAGGTTCACTCAATGCCGATGGAACCATTAAGCCGGGTGGCAGAAAAGAATTATTCGTGTACAATTTTTTTCAGGATCAAACGGGAAATATTTGGTTGGCAACGAAACGTCAGGGTTTATTTCTCCTGAAAAAGAAAGGAAGCGGGAATGCCTATACCATTGAGAACTTTGTGCACAAACCCGGTGATCCCTATTCACCGGCTCATAATGATTTTTATTCGGTTACACAGGATAAGTCCGGTCGCATTTGGGCTGCAACCTTTGGTGGTGGATTGCATTTGCTGGAGCAAAGAAACGGCAATGTCCGTTTTATTCATGCGTATAATGATCTGAAAAATTATCCTATTGCCAATTGTTCCAGGGTACGACAGGTTTTTGTAGATTCGAAAGATCAGATATGGGTGGCAACTACCGAAGGTTTTGTTCTTTTTAGTAGTAAGTTTGATAATCCGGGAAGTATTCGTTTTCATTATTATAATAATAACGAAAACAGAGCCAACGGATTGGGAGCTAACGATATTCATTGTATATACGAAAGTGAGGAGTCTGAAATGTGGTTCGGAACCTTTGGCGGTGGACTGAATAAACTTAAAAACCGGAAAGGAGATGAGAAATTTCCTGAATTCGAAATATTCAATCGTTCTACGGGTATGCCTAATAATGTGGTCTACACCATTGTCGACGACAAACAGGGTTATTTATGGCTTACCACTGATAATTCTATCGTGAAGTTCAATAAAAAAACAAATGATATAGAAGTTTTTGGAAAGGGTAATGAACTTGAAAATGTGGAGTTCTCAGAAGCTTCTGCCTGTTCTCTTGAGTCGGGTGAAATTTGTTTAGGTTCCAAATCAGGATTTTATATTTTCAGGCCGGAGGCTGTCGTCCGAAAAAAAATTGATGCTCCGCTCGTATTTACAAAATTATTGTTGTTCAACAGGGAGGTGACCATCAGTGATAATACCTTGCTCAAAACACAGCTTGATAAAACTGACGAGCTGATATTCAATCACAGGCAAAATGTTTTTACCATCGAATTCGCCACTCTTGATATGCGTGCACCGGATAAAATACAGTACGCTTATAAACTTGATGGTTTTGATAAAGAATGGAACTACGTTCGGAATAAACATTTTGCTACCTATACAGCTTTGCCCCCGGGTGATTATAAGTTTTATGTCAAATCGACAGATAGTGAAGGGATTTGGCTGGAAAACGAACGGTCAATCAGGTTGAAAATGTTGCCCTCATTCTGGCAGTCAGGTTTTGCCCGTTTCCTGTATGTGGTCTTTGTGCTGCTGATTTTCGGATTGACCCTGATGATTATCCTGACTATCTACAAACTAAAGCACAACGTGCAGATTGAGAAACAAATGACTGACATGAAGTTACGTTTTTTTACCGATATTTCTCACGAATTGAGAACACCCCTTACGCTCATTTCGCTTCCCGTTGACAACTTGTTGCAGGAAAATCTCGACTCCGGGATCAAAGAGCAGCTTACTTTTGTTAGGCGTAACCTCGATCGTGTGCTGGGTCTTATCAACCAAATTCTTGATTTCAGGAAGTTGCAGAATAATAAAATGCGATTGACGGTAGAAGAGGTAAACTTTGGAGAATTTGTGAAGAATTCAGCCAATAACTTCATGGAAACAGCGCACGCAAAGAACATTAATTTTAAGATTGTAGATGAAAC
>JANJXE010000031.1 GCA_024709185.1 Paludibacter sp. | reverse complement strand
ATTTTCCGACGAATACTTATCAGATTATTCACCCTCAACTGGAGAATCTCAGGGTTGAAAGGTTTGACAATATAATCATCTGCCAGTGAGATTAAGCCTTCCTTGACCTGCTCTTCACCCGATAATGCTGTAAGTAGGATTATTGGGATGTGATTTGTGACCTCATCGTTTTTCAATGTCTGGCACAATTCAAATCCGGTCATACGGGGAGTCATCACATCACTGATAATTAAATCGGGGACAAACTCTTTTGCTTTTTTACAACCAATCCAGCAGTCTTCTGCCTCAATAATCTTATAATTGGTGATTAACAGCGTGCGTATATAAGTACGAACATCTTCGTTATCTTCAACAATCAGAATTGTAAAGCTCTCTTTTCGCTTCATTTCCTCCTCAGTAGTGAGACTCTCCGGTTTTGCAGATTGTTCGGGTAGCTCAACCATTGCCGGTTGTTCCGGTTCGTTATTTTTTACTACTGATAATGCATTTTCCGGGAAATGTGAATTCCCGAGAGGAAGAAGTACACGGAACAGAGATCCCTGACCCGGTTCGCTTTCGGCCCAGATACTTCCTGAATGTAACTCCACAATGCCTTTACAAAGATTTAGCCCGATACCAGTACCATAAATATTGGTACCATCGTGATTATGTGCCTGATAGAAAGGTTCAAAAATCTGTTCTAATTCATCTTTTTCGATACCGTCTCCATCATCTGCTACATCCATCAACAAAGCACCACTTGTACCAGCCACAAATCTCCCCATTGATAGCAACTCCTCATTGGTTAATACTCTGATATTAACCTTGACGGTTCCTCCTGTCGATGTATGTTTAAATGCATTCGACAGCAAATTAAACAGAACTTTCTCCATTAAAATAGTATCAAACCAAACCTCGGTATGGCCATTACTTTTATCGAGGATGAGATTCAATTGTTTAGTAGTTGCAAGTTCACGAAACGACTGAACCACATCATCAGCAAACATATTCACATCTACCTGTGAAACGTGAAGTTTCATAAAGCCTGATTCCAGCTTTCTGAAATCCATGAGTTGATTAACCAGCCACAGCAATCGCTGGGCATTCTTGTGCATGAGCCCTAGCTTGGAAATCAGCCAGGTAGGGAGTTCGTTGCGCTGTAAAACCTCGTTTAATGGCCCGATGATTAGCGTAAGAGGAGTTCTCAATTCGTGCGAGAAATTGGTAAACAGACGCACCCTCATCTGGTGATTTTGTTCCTGATTTCGCTGCTCAATTTGCTTGATATTGATGTCGGTTTCCAGCTTTTGCTTATTCAGAATATAATAGATAAAACCGCTAAGCACAGCTATAAATATCAGGAAATAGAGTGTATACGCCCACCAGGTTTTCCAGGGCGGAGGCATTATTTCTATCTGTAGCGATACTCCTTCCTGGTTCCACACTCCGTCATTATTACTGGCTTTAACACGGAACACATACTTGCCGGGAGGAATATTAGTGTATGTGGCCGAACGCTCAGTACGTACCAGATTCCAGTTTTTATCGAAGCCTTCAAGCATATACGAATAACGGTTGTTTTTCGGATACACATAATTCAGTGCTGAAAATGAAATAGTGAATGCCGACTGAAAATATTTCAGCCTTATGGAGGAAGGAGGATAGGCTGTTTCAGTAACACCTTCGCCTTCCGAAACATTGTCGGTCCAGATTCTGAACTTGCTGATTACAACATTGGGAATGAGCGGATTTTTGACAATCTGATCCGGATTAAAGAGCACGAAAGTATTCATTCCTCCAACCACAATCGTATTATCAGCGAGGCGGGTAGAAGCTCTTGGCACCGTTTCCTGAACCGGATAACCATTATCGGCATTGTAATTGTAAAATTCGCCTGTAGAAGGCATAAAATGTGAAATACCCTCCAGGGTTGATATCCACAAGCTTCCATCCTTATCCTCTACAATTCCACATACAGCATCGTTTAACAATCCGTCTTTTTGCGAGTATGTTTTGAATGTGCCGGAAGCATCATCATACAAACACAAACCTCCTCCGAAAGTACCCACCCAGAGTTGTCGTTGTGAGTCGCGAAACAGCACGCTGACATGGTCGCTGCTCAATGCTCCACTGCTTGGCGAAGCATTAAAATGCTCGAGTTCTGAAGTCTGGTAGTTATACCTGAAAAGTCCATCTGAGCGGGTGCCTACCCAAATGGTCTGACCGCGATCGGTTAATACATCCTGAACGTTGATAGGTGCAAATACCTTAGCTGATCCCTTTATCGGAAAATTTTTCAGAAGTTTATTTCCTGTGGCGTTCCACATTAAAAACGGATCGTTGGTGCCGCAGGCTATCCAGTAATTATCAGCTTCATCTTTGGTCATGGCTTTAACATATCCGTACCTGAAGTCCTGAATGGTTCGTTCAATTTTTCCGGAACTAAGGTTCATAATATGTAGCCCACCAGCGTACAGGCTAATCCAGAGGCGGTTTTCATCTTTATAAATCATCCTTACTTCACTCGACGAGCCATGCAATTGGGGTAGCGCGTGCCGGTAGTCAGCTTTTATACGGTCGTATACAATGAGCCCATAATCAGTTGCCAGCCAGATATTTTTATTGATTTCTGCAATGGCATAAATGGTCCCCGGGGCAGGCTTCCCGGTCAATGAAGGAGTAAAATGGCTGAAATAATTGCTGTATCGACTGTGAAAATCGATTCCACCATTCCAGCTACCGGCCCAGATGTTGCCTGCTTTATCCTGGTAAAGTGTAATTATTTTTTCATCCTTCAGGTCACTGTTGTGACTATGAATAATCTGCGTGATTAGCTCCTTTCGGGAGTCAAACATTAGCAACCCCTTGCGCGTGGCAAGCATCAAAACACCGGGCTTATATTCAACCATATACCCGATTTGCTCCCGGTCGAACAAGCGTCCATCAGAAGTTTTTAAAGATACCTGTTCGAATCGCTTGGTTTCAGGATTTAGCTTTTTGAGACTGTTCGACCACATCCCCGCCCAAAGCTGCTGCCGGGAATCTTCAAATAAACAATAAATGTAATCGTTTTCAGGCAAAGGATAGTTGATTAGGTGGTTTGTTCGGGGATTGTACACAAACATGCCATCTCGTACCGATGTGAAACAAATATTCCCATTGGACCTTTCGATGATCCAGGTTACAGCATCCCTATCGTATATCCGCCTGAATTTTCCGGTTTTCTTTTCAAGTAAATCGAGCCCGTGGGTAGTACTTATCCAGGTATTATCCGATTTATCGTTGAGCAGGTGTTTGATGCAGGAGCTGGAAATAGAGGACGAATCACCAGGTTGATGAAAAAATCGGGTAAATGTTTCGTTGAAAGGATCAAAGTAGTTCAATCCGTTGTGAGTTCCAATCCAGAATGTTCCATCATCGTTTTCAGAAATGCAGGTCACATCGCTGCTGCTAATGCTGTTTGGATTAGTCAGTGAAAACCGGTATACTTTAAAGGATGTTCCATCGTATCTGTTCAGCCCATCACGTGTGCAAAACCACATGTAATCCTTGCTATCCTGAAAAACGCGAATGATGCTGTTTTGAGATAAGCCATCCCTGACAGATAAATTGCTGAACTGAAAAAGCTCTTTTTCAGCA
>JANJXE010000476.1 GCA_024709185.1 Paludibacter sp. | reverse complement strand
GAAGATTTTGAAGCGAAGTTACAGTATAGGTCTGTTCCGATTTATAGCCATTAAAGTTGTTGAGTGGATTAGTCGCATCAAATACTATCTTTCCGTTTTGAAGTGCGGGGAAAGGCCCGAATTTAAACAGATTGGAAGGATCAATCGTAAGCGAAGGAGTAAAGACTCCCTCTTTCAGGGTTGAAGTTGCTCCCCGTAGTTCAATTGAGATATTCAATTCGCCACTCTCCAGTTCAATTTCGTGAATATTTTTGATTCCTTCCGGTACTTCGATAGCGTAATTTACATTTACTTTCAACGGAGTGCCGGGACTTTCGGTAATACTTAAAGGATCGGTGATTTCAAACGGCACTTCCGGATGTGAGGGTGTACTTACTGGAATATGATCCGCAATAAAATTATCTTTTGTAGTATTTTGAGTAAAATCGTCGATAGTCATCATCTCATTACTTAATGCATAGTCAGCAAAGCCGACTTTAAACTCACTGTTCATGTTTACCGATGGTGCAATATTATCTAATTTCACATCAGGCATACTTAAACTAAGAGTAGTCTGACGGTTAAATCCATCAATCTTGTACTCGTCAAGATTTATTCCACCGAAATTAATAGTGGTTTTTTCACTAAAAAGATAATCATCGAATTTCAGCTTGCTTTTATCGATACCACTTAATACATCCTCAATTAAAATGGAATCCGACATTTTGAAACCAAATCCACCATCTGCCATGATTTCCAGAAAATCAATACTGTCAGGATTAATGAAATCCCTTAAAAAAATGGTATCTTTAATGCCCAAAGGAATGGCTAATGAATCGCCTCCCACATTAATTTCTGTGTTAATACCCTTGTCAAGATCGTACATCGGATCCTGGCAAGCCTGTGCCAGAAGCAAAACTGAAAACAGGATAAGCATTTGAAATGCTTTGATTTGGATTAGTTTCATAATATTGTATTTTTTTGTAATTTGAAGTATTCAGGTCAATAAAGTGTTTAAGGTATCAATTTTTTAATTTTTGATGCAAATCTACATAAAAGTTAATAAACAAGCACTATATTAGTTTATAAATTTAACTATTTAGTTTTAAACTATTTTAGCGTACTACAACACAATATGCGCATAAGTGTAGATTGGGTTGTTTTACGAACTATAAAAAAATACTATCTTTGTCAACGTGAAGTATTTATTAACTTCTTTTTAATACTAAATGGAAAATACTGATTTTCTTCAAATCGCCATTCTGACCGGTGAATCAATTCTGATTTCACTAATTTTTTGTTTGGTTTTCAGGTTACGGCAACTTTTGGGTAAAGGTATATTGTATGCTGTTTTCGGAATGGTAGAATACATCCAGATTTTTTTATCCAGTACGATTTACTATGAGATTATGCCCGGCTTTATCGTTTCACCGGGTTCAGTTGTTTTGTTTACCGGCATTATGTACGCTATTTTATTGTTTTATATAAAAGAGGATGTGGCAGAAACAAAAAAACTGATTTACACTCTGTTTATTTCCAATTCCATCATGACATTGCTGCTCTTAA
>JANJXE010000460.1 GCA_024709185.1 Paludibacter sp. | reverse complement strand
GTACCGGTAGCGTCGAAATGGGAAGGTACGAAACAAGTTTGAATCTGGTTCGGGCAGGAGTGTTGAGTGCACACGACAGTACGACTGAAGCAATTGTCACTAAACTGATGTATCTGCTGGGGGAATATCAATCAACGGAAGAAGTAAAAAAATGGATATCGGTTAGCATCGCAGGCGAGATGACCGTTCAACACGATTAAAAGAATATGGGTAATTTTGCAAAATGGATAGGTGGAGGCCTTGGATGGGCATTTGGAGGCCCAATAGGTGCAATTATAGGATTTGCACTAGGCTCTATGCTGGGAGGAAGTGAAGTACAGCAGTCCAGTCAGCGTGCCCGGGTAGCCGGCCGAACTTCGGAACAGGATTTTAAGGCAAGCTTGTTGGTGATGATTGCCTGTGTTATGAAGGCTGATGGAACGGCACAAAAAGCAGAGTTGGCAGTGGTTAAAAAGTTTTTGGTGGCTAATTTTGGTGAACAGGGAGCTCTCGAGGCACTTCAGATATTGAAAAAAGTGCTTGAACAACCGATCAATGAGACTGAAGTTGCACATCAGATTAATCAATACATGAATTATTCTTCGAAGCTGCAACTAATCCGGTTACTGTTCGATGTAGCCTATGCAGATGGAGAGGTCAATGATGCCGAGCTTTCGACAATCCGACGTATTGCTGTAGTGTTCGGATTGACTCAGGCGGATTTTGAATCTTTAAAAGCACCATTTGTTAAAAACATAGACCAGAACTGGGCATATAAAGCACTGGAAATTGAAATTACAGCAACAAACGACGACATCAAGAAGGCGTACCGGAGAATGGCCATGAAATACCATCCCGACAAAGTGCAGAACCTGGGTGAAGACATAAAAAAATCTGCAACGGATAAATTCCGTGCGGTAAACGAAGCTTACGAACATCTCAAAAAACAACGTGGTTTCGTATAATTGCTGAAAAAGCTGAACAATGGCAGAAAAACAATTACAAAGCCTTGCAAAAGACACCGCCATTTATGGTGTCAGCAGTATTCTGGGAAAATTTCTCAACTGGCTGTTGGTCCCCATGTACACTTATGTACTCGCAGGGTCGGCGGATTATGGTCAGGTAGCCAATTTATATGCCTGGTCGGCGCTGCTTTTGGTCATCATGACCTACGGCATGGAAACCGGCTTTTTTCGTTTTGCAAACAAAAACAAGGAATGTGCTGAACGGGTATATGGCAACACATTGCTCTCTGTCGGATTGACTTCACTTCTTTTCGGGATAACTGCGGTGGTATTTGCTAAACCCGTTGCCAACGCGCTGGGCTATGCGAATCATCCCGAATACATCGCTATGATGGGCCTGGTGATTGCTATGGATGCATTTGGATCTATTCCATTTGCATGGTTGCGGTTTAAAAACCGGCCGATCAAGTTTGCTTCGTTCAAGTTGCTGATGATTCTAACCAATATTCTGTTTAATATTTTCTTCCTGGTTGTCTGCCCATGGATTTATAAACAGAACCCGCGTTTGATTGATTGGTTTTTCCGGCCCGACTATGGAGTAGGCTATGTCTTGGTGGCAAATGTTATTCAAACGGTTGTGGTTACTATATTACTTATTCCGGAAGTAAGAAAAGCGAACTTTGCATTCGACAGCAGCCTGCTTCGTCAGATTCTTCGCTACTCTCTGCCCCTGATGGTACTTGGAATTGCTGGAATCATGAACCAGACTCTCGACAAAATCATTTTTCCCTACCTGATGGATGACCCTGAAAAAGCGATTTCAGAACTGGGAATTTACTCGGCCTGCTTTAAAATTTCGATGGTGATGATGATGTTTACACAAGCTTTCCGGTATGCCTACGAACCCTTTATCTTTGCACGCCATAAAGATAAAAACAGTAAAGAAGCATATGCAGATGTCATGAAGTTTTTTGTAATCTTTTCGTGGTTGATTTTCCTGGGTATGATGTTTTATATGGATATAATCCAGTATCTGATTCGCAGTGATTACCGTGTCGGTATGAAGGTTATTCCAATTGTACTACTCTCGTATATTTTCCAGGGAATTTTCTTTAATCTTTCGCTCTGGTACAAGCTAACAGATAAAACACACTATGGAGCCTGGATTTCGCTGATTGGAACTATCATTACATTAGCTATTAATATCCTTTTTGTTCCGGTTTTCAGTTACATGGCATCAGCCTGGGCTTCGTTTGCCTGCTACCTTGTGATGATGATAATTTCCTATAGCCTCGGTCAAAAGCACATGCCAATACACTATGATTTAAAACGGATCGGTTTTTATACAGTACTGGCACTTGGATTATTTGGTGGAAGTTTATTGATCAATACAGGACATATCGCAGCTAATGTTGCCATTAAAACGATATTATTCGGAATTTATATTTATATGGTGATTAAAACAGATTTTCCATTAGATAAAATACCCTTTATTTCGAAATTATTTAAGCGAAAGTAGCATGAATCCTGATATATCTTTGATTTTTTGTTCAAGGTACAGCCGACTTTCTGAAAATTTAATTGATAATATCGCAAAAACGATTGGTTGTAGTTACGAATTAATCGCAGTAGACAATTCTAAAGGAAAATATTCAATTTCTGAGGCTTATCAGGTCGGATTTGAGCGAAGTAAAGGAGAGTTTCTTGTTTTTTTACACGATGATATCGCATTTCATACCTATAGCTGGGGAGCATTGCTAAAAGAACACCTTTCCGAACCCGGAACAGGCATATGTGGCATTGGAGGTCGGGACACTATAGTGAGGATACCTTCATCATGGAAAGTAAGTCTTCCGTATATCCACCTGACACAGTCGGACAAAACCGGACAAAGTAGAAGAATTAAGCACCGACCCGCCGGATTCACCGGAACAAAATTCCCGGTAATAATGCTGGATGGGGTATTTCTTTCCATGCACCGAACGTTATTGGACCATTTCAGTTTTGATATCGGACTAAAAGGATTTCATGCTTATGATTTCGATAGCTGTATTCGGTCTGCTTCTGCCGGATTTCAAAATTATGTAATTTACAACATTGATATAGAACACTTTTCAAAAGGATCACCGGACAAAAGCTATTATCAAAGCCTGATTCAGGTATTCAGGAATCACCGTGAACACTTACCTCTGAGCGTAAATACACTCAATCCAGCGCAACTACGCAAGCTTGAAAAAAGCGGGCTTAACAGGTTGATTCGAAAAATGCTTGTAAAGGGATTTGATACAGATGAAATCATGCAGGTTTATATCGAATTCAGCGAACTTAT
>JANJXE010000456.1 GCA_024709185.1 Paludibacter sp. | reverse complement strand
AGCCAGATCCTCCGTTTTAATGTTCGATTTGATTTCCGTGAGCTTTTCAGGCTGAGGATGTTCTTTCCCTACTTCAATAAGCTGATCGAGGAATTTGTATTCGCCATCCGTTTCGTCGAACACATAAATAGCCTTCAGCGTTTTCACATCTGGCAGCACTGGTTCCAACTTGCGGCGGAGGTCCTTACCTTCGATAAAAATCATTTTCATCTCGGCATGGTTCAGGATATAACGGTAATCCTCCTGACTGATGGTAGGATAGATAGGAATAGAAATAGCACCAATCTTCATGATGGCCATGTCGAGCATGTTCCACTGCGGACGGTTACCACTCACGATACCTACGTTGTCACCCGGTTTGATGCCGAGCTGCATCATTCCATAACTCATATTATTAGTCAGTTCAACATACTCCTGTATGCTGTACTTTCTCCACTGACCACCTCTTTTGTAGGCCAGTGCTGCTTCCTGCTGCGGATACTTTTCGAGGTAGTTATCCAACAAATCAAATATACGCGTAACTTGCATGTGTATTAATTTAATAATAAAATATTTGCGATAAAACCCCCAAAAGTAGGAAAATATTTGAAGCGAAGGACTATATTGATAAAAAAAAACGCTTGCTTTGATTTTATTACTTACTTTACTACCATATACACCGCCACTACCAAAAGAAAAAAAGCATACACTTTTTTGAAAAAATCGGATGGAAGGCGAACACCGATTACCGATCCTACGAGAGCACCCGCAACTATTCCTGCTGCAATAAGAGCCGATGGAAGTAAATTCAGATGACCTGCTTCAGCATACACCAGTACGCCCGGCAAACCTACCGGCAATTGCAATGCTGCCAGCGAAGTTGCCACCGCCATTTTCGGTGCATAGTGGAAAGCCGCTATCAACATAGGAACGATAACGATGCCTCCCCCTTTGCCGAACAAGCCGGCAAACACACCAGCTGCCATCCCCACAGCAATAAAAGCCCATACCGAATGTTTTTTGACAACAACTTCGGCATCCTTCTTTTTCTTTTTTATTTTCAGGAGAGAAGGCAGATCGAGGTAGCTTACAGCCACATAAATAAGGATGAGTGAATACAGGGTGGACAGCAATTTTTCGCTGATATTCACTGCTATTTCACCTCCGAAAAACGATCCGGCAAACAATCCCAGCGATATCCACAGCGACTCACGGACGTTTACTAATCCGGCCTTGTAATACGACCACACGCCCAGCACCCCTACCGGCAACAGCATGGCTGCCAGCGATGTAGCATTGGCATCGAGAATTTCGAGCCCGAAAAACACGATAAGTGAAGGCACCAGTACGATGCCGCCGCCAATCCCAAACAAACCCGAAAGAATTCCTGCAGCGAGTCCCAGGAGAATATAACCGATTTCTGCCATGATTAGAAGTTGAAGTGCAACGCATACAGCGCAAACGACGCCAGCCAGTGACTTCCGCCATAACTCTCGTTAATTACCGGAAGTGTCGATTCAATATACCGTTTCGCAGTGGTAGTAAACAAAGTCTTAAGTCTGTGATCGGCCGGAAGGTGCGATGCAATGCCTTTCATGCACCAGGCACGGCTCAGCGACAAGCCATCGAGGTGCACAATCTGATAATCAGACCGGTCGCTTACCACGGGAGAAGTCAGGAGATTCGTCAGCCCCTCTTCGGTAAAGTAGGCATCGATCCATCGCACAAATTCATCCTGAGGAAGAATGCGGCGCATCAGGTCGGCCGCCAGAAGCGAAGGACTGAAAAAATCGGACGCATCGGGTTCAAGATGCGAGGGCATCGCTTTATTCCCCAGATAAAACCGAATGGCCTTATTCACAAGCTGATTTTCGAAGGTTTTATTGCCGGTAGCCCGCGCCCAATCGAGAGCAAAGGCCAGTCCGAAGGCCGTGTTGGGATGCACCCCGGTGCGGTTGGCATAGGTTTGCTTTGGCAGATAGTCCTGCCACAGCTCTACGATCTTTTGCGTAAGCGGTTGCATCGCTTCGTGCCATTCCTCAGCCATCGGATGATCCCATTTCATCAGTTCTTCATCAAGTTTGAGCAACCAGGCCCAGCCATAGGTTCGTTCGAACGTACGCGACCCGGTATAAGCCGAAAAGTAAGCCGCTTCACCCTGCATATTCTCTTCGGTGAAGGTGTTTCTCAGCAAGGTCTCAATACTGTCTTTGTTTTCAATTTCAGGAAACAGCTTCAGCACTTTCACCAGCATCCAGTGGCCATGCACACTGCTGTGCCAGTCGAGACACCCATAAAAAGCGGGATGCAGCTCCGAAGGCATCATCCGGTGATCGTCGGGCCCGTCGGACATGTGCGAGGTCTTATTGGGCCACTCCTGTTCAATGCAGTGCAACGGCATCTGCGAAAGTTTGTAAGCCTGCTGTTCGGTAAGTTGTGCCGGGAGGGAGAAGGCGACACCAAGGAGGAGAAGGAGGAAGAAGATGTGTTTTGGCATGATAATTATCAATTAGTTTGTAAATAGCACATTATCATCTGGAAATCCCAGTCTATTTTATCAGCGGACTTATATCCCAGGTGGTATATTGAGGTAGTACATCCTCCTTATCAATAGCCTCAAGTATTCGCATAATGGGGTCGATAAGCGTTTCGGGCAACTGAGTGTCCTTCAGTAGTTGTACGAAAAGATCCATCATCTGAACACGGGCCGGACTGTAATCCATTAAATTTAAATCGTCGAACATGGAATACCACTCTTCACGCTCAAAATAGTAACTGATCGTGTAAACCATTTGGGTAAGCATGCTGAGCGCTTCGGCATACCGCTTTTGTTCGTACAAGCCTTGTGCTATTGCTACTACTTCCTCAATTTTATAAGTGGTTTCGTCGAGGTCCTCATCCTCTGAGTGCAACGAGAATAATTCATGCATCAAAGGTGCGTACAATTCGGAGCAAGGCATTGTCTGAGTTGCTGACTGTAATGCTTTTAATTGTTCAAGTAATGCATTATTTCGTAAAAAATCACTTCGTTGCATAGTATGTTAAATAATAGCCACAAAGTTAGCATTATACTTTTATAATTGTATCGTTGCTTAGGCAATAATCTTATAGATTTACCTGAAGTTTGAACCGGTTAACCTCTACTTCAGTATTTTTCACGAAAAGATATGCTTATTTTCATTCGTACGTTTAAAAATTAAACTGTTTTTGTAACGATATTCAGTATAATGAGTATTCGTTTTTTCATGATAAACGAGTGTAAGACTTCCTGTTCATTCCCACATTTGTTTAAGCAATTGCGGTAAAGCCGCGATCATATAAAACGGCAGATTGATCAACCTAAACTCCTTATTAGTTGACGTTTTTACAGCATCTATACTAAAATTTCCCGACCAAATGCGTATTGCCACATCGTGGTTTGTTTCGATCATAAACTGATGAATTGATTTAAGGTGCGCATTATGACCGGATTTTACTCCTACCGGAATAATTTTCCCTTCAACTACGATAACAAAATCTACTTCAGCCACACTGCCTCTTTTATTGCGCATCCAGTAATTCTGCTTCAAACCAACCTCAAAACTCAGGGTTTTCAGTTCCTGAGCAACAATCTGCTCGGCAGCTCTGCCCCGCCAGATATCCAGCAAATCAGCACTAAGAAGGTATTCCTTTTGAACACCGGCAGCATAATTTACCAAGCCAGCATCTAACCAGAACAATTTAGGCGATTTCTTCAGATCAGAAACAGCGGGTATAACAACATTGGTGGTTGGATATACCAATTCCATCAACATGGCCTTGCTTAATGTTCGAAAAGCCTCACCCGTTTCTCTTGCTTT
>JANJXE010000428.1 GCA_024709185.1 Paludibacter sp. | reverse complement strand
TATACCGTATTCCGTATTTTTCCCTGAACCGCTGTGCTTTTTTGCCATTCTGAAGTAGTGGATGAATAGCGCCCAGCATACAGGTGCCCAATCCCATCGACTCTGCTGCTATCATTGCATAGGTCGCCGCAACAATCGGATCGGCTGGATCGGTATAAGGGGAACCATAAAAATACAGGGCAAGGGGTGCATCATACGTTACCAGATTAATCCCTTGTTCCATATTTTCGGTATAGGCTTTAAAAACCGGTTTCACAAAGCCACGAAACATTTCGTCGTTTGCTTTTCCCCAGAAAGGGCGCATGAGTGCTAAGAACCAGTCGGAAACAAACCATTTCATCCCACTGAGGTAGGTGCAAAAATCGCTGGCAAAATCCCGGTTCTTTTGTTTTCCATTCAGCACCAACACATTCACATCCGATGGTGGCAAGCCCATGGGAGCAGTGCGGGCGGCTGAAAGTATCTTCTCCACCAGTTCTTCTTCTACTTCTTTGTCTTTAAACTCCCGAATGCTCCTTCTTCGTTCCAACAGTGCCGTCAATTGCTCATAATTCGCCGATTTTTCCTTTTCGGGAAGATCGAAAAGCTGGTCGGGCGACAAGGTTCTACCCTGAATTTCGATGGCCCCGGTTGGACAAATCGCCATGCAATGTCCACAACCGACACATCCGAACAGAGGATTTTCACTTACTATAACACTGCTTTCGGACATAACGATACTAAAATCCTTACATACGGATACACACAAGCCGCAAGCATTGCATTTTTCAAAGTCGATGCTGATTTTACCCGTCTCATTTGTTCTTGAAGTTGGAATTGCCATAGGATTTTCTGGTTAATACGATTTTTGAAACAAAATTACAAAGTTGTATTCATTTTTACAGCATAAATACCTCCATCTGTGGCTCCAAAATAGATTATTCCGTGTTTTTGAACAGCATTACCATAAACACGCATGGGTAAAGCAATTTTCCAATTTACTACCCCTGTATTTTTATTAATGGAGTAGAAGGAGTGTGAATCGGAAGTTCCTACATAAATATTGTCTTTGTAAACAAGCGGGGTAGCAATTACCCAACTACCCTTTTCCTTCAGTCTCCATTTTTCACTACCTGTGTTGGCATCCAATGCGTAAATAAAATAATCACGGCTTCCAAAGATTATTGTAGTATCGAAAAAAGCCGCTTCTTTTTGAATTTCACCTTTTGGGAAGTACACTTCTCCTTCTGTTTTGAATTTCCAAATCAAATTCCCGGTTTTTGCTTGTAGGGCATAAAAAGTACCATCATAACTACCAATGTAAACCAGGCCATTTTTTACTAATGGCGTAGCATGAATGATTCCATTTGTTTTAAATGACCATAGTTTTCTTCCATCAATTATCGAAATAGCATGGAAAGCACTATCTCCACTTCCGCAATATAAGCTGTTTCCCTGAACTAGAGGAGATGAATGTACTGCCGACCCGTTCTGGAATTTCCAAAACAATGCGTCCTGAGCATTCATCAAGAGGAAAAACAAGGTTTAGAGTATTGCAAACAATTTAATTCTCATGAGATTATATTTTTAAATTTTTCTTTTGAAACTAACACATTAACAATTCAATCCGTGCATATGCATCCGGTGAATAGTCTTTGTCGCCTTTGATACCTACGACATTATTAAAGCCTGCCTGGGTCCAAAAACGTAGTGCCCTCCAATTTTTCAGGTAAACGGCAATTCCCATTTTCGAAAAACCTTGCTTATTACATTCATCCGCAATCATTTTTATTGCTTCCTGTGCATATCCATTTTTTCGATAGCTGGGGTGAATCATAAAAATGCTAATCCATGCTGTTTTAGAAGTCGGATATCCAAAATAAAGATCCGAAAAGCCTATTAACTCTTGCGTATCTTTCAATTTAATGGACAAAAGCCTATAAGGTGATTTGTTAGCATTTTTGATAGGGGGCAAATCGCCTTGAGAAAAGCATTTCTGAATATAATCAGGTTCGAATACCGAACCTTCAATTTCCATTTTATCATCCCAAGAATCGCAAATACCTTGTAATTCGGCACATTCGTGAATTAAAGTGCTTGATATGACAAGCTTTTCTGTTTCAAAATATAGTTGCTGCATCATTAATAGTCAACTTCAATCCCCAGTCCTGTTAATTGTTTAATCTGTTCTTCATCCACCTTATTCCCTCTTAAATCAATGTACATAAGCATTTCAAGTTCAAAAAGCGGCGAGATATCTATAATCTGATTATTAGCTAAATTTGCCGTTTTCAATTTCAGCAAATTGCTCATCGCATCAATATTTTGTATCTCATTATCAGAGATATTGAGCTCTTCCAACTGTGTTAATCCAAACAAAGGCGAGATATCAGTAATTCGATTATCAGAAATATCCATTGTTTTTGCATGGATACAAAACTCTATTCCATCGAGGTTGGTGATATCGGAGGATGCTAATTCAAATTCATCGATATCTTCGAGGTACCAACTGGGAAATTCGATGTCGGTACAACCGTATTGTCGCATTTTAATGGCATCATAAAAATCGTAATCAGCGCGTTGGGTTGTATGCTTTTTAACTTTACCACTATCGTTGATGATCGTAAATCCTTCTGTTTCCATGTCCCAATCATACAAAGGCGAGTAATCGATATCTTCAAAACTGTTCAGCGCAGTTGCAATCTTTTCAACATGAATCAGTTTAATGATATGCGTAAGCTCGAGCAACCCGTCAAAATCGTCGTTCTCTACACATCGTTTTATTTCATTCTGATAGTAGGCTAATTTATCGGGATGATAGAGCATAATCAGTTTAGAGAAACCTTTACCTTCCGGCGAAATATCAATTGCTGTGAAATCATTGATAAGCTCACCAATTTTTTGCAATAATGAATAATGATGGTTTTTATACAGATTTATCAGTGTAACAGATATTTTATTCAGATTTTCCAAACTGTAGGCATCTGAAAGCTGTGTTGATAATTCGTCGATAGTCATAAGTTGTTAAAGTTTTTTATCGGTTTGCAAGTTAGTTCTTTTCAGCACATTTTCCTGCAAGATCCACAGCATTTTCGCCGGCTCTTCAAACATTGGGCTGTGTGCCGATTCGTTGAAGGTGTAAAATCCTTTTACAGGGGCTTTTAATTTTTCAAAATATTCTTTTGCCAATGGATACGATACGGTATAATCGTAGATGCCATGAAAAAAATAGACGGGAATTTTTAGTTCTGGCACCTGCGTTGCTAAATCATTATCCAGAATCGTTTTCCACAGTGGGTGAACACCCGCCCGGGCTTTTGCCCGCCACAGATTTACTTTCTCAGCCACTGTGTAATCGCGGCAGGTAAGCGAAGGCAGAAATATGCCGGTTATAATGGATCGCATGCTTCGTGTGGTGCCTATACCGATGCGGTGCATGGCTTCATCCCGCACCGAAAGGTATCCATCCGGGACACTATCTGGAAAAACGAAAGGTGACGACATTAACCTACGAAGCATCTTTTTATCATCCAGCTCTTTATATTGCTCAACCATAAAGCGGTAGGCCGATCTTTCAGATTTAAGCTGGTTCGACATCTGCCCTACCCCAATGTACGCATGGTACAATTCGGGGGCCTGTGCAGCTACATGCATTCCTATGAATGATCCGCCCGAACGTCCCATCAGGTAAATTTTTTCTTGTCTGAAGCGCTTACGCAGGTAATTTGTTACTTCCTTTGTATCGGAAATCAGTTGCTGCAAGCTAATCGATTCGTTGGGCGTAGTGGCATCAAAAGAAATGCCGGCACCCCGTTGATCCCACCAAACTACCGTAAAAATAGTTTCCAGCCCGGTCGGGTATTTCTTTGTAAGAAAATAATCCGGAATTCCGCCATGCAGATAGAGCAATACAGGCTTTGTTGAATCAATACTCTGAATAAACATCCCTTGTTTGGCTCCATTGATAGTTACAAGTATTTTTTCGGAGATGCTTCCTGCCAAAACACTACCCTCTTTATTTACAAATGGCCGTGGCTTCCCCGGGCTGAGGAAAATGAAAACGCCGATTGCCAGAAGCAGAGCTGAGAATAAAATTGATAAGACAATTAACATAAACGGTTTTCTTTTTTTCATGACAGAACAATTGGTTGAGCTATGTTCGTTGACTTACCAGTTTATAATACGGCAGTAAAAATGTCGGTTCAAATCCAAGCTTTAGTGCCAGTTTATAGGAGTTGACATTTTGCATCCGACAAGCCCAGACAGGCTCATATCCATTTTCGAGACAATAGTCAATAAGCGCAACACAGGCATGTATAGCCAGCGCTTTGCCTCTGAATTCGGGCCGCGATTCAATGCCAAGTTCCAGCTTATCGCCCTGTATAAAAGCGGAAAATGCTGTTGAAGCAGGTTTGCCTTTGTATAAAATGCTAAATGCCACCGCATGTTGGTTGAAATCATCCGTATTTCTCCAGAAATATTTGGGCACAACTGTTCCTTCAATTTTTTCGAACAATTCTTTATCAGTACGAACCAATTCATGGTTTTCGAACCTGAAACTTTCCTTAAAGCCAAGATACGCTTCTTTGTTAAATTTGAAATTCACACGCGTACTGAGTTCAATCTTATCGTGTGGCTCATTTCCGGCTACATCTTCTTCCGCAATGATATTGTGCTTAAAAAGTTCTGCTAGTTTTTTGTTCCAGGAAGACGGGTAAGCCTGTAGCCATTCAGTTTTTGAACGGGAATTATCCTTATTGAAGGCATAGCTCAACAAACCGGCATTAAATTCCGCATTCGTTTCATCACCAAAAAGCAAGGACATGCCATAAGGGTGATACACTAAAAAGGTGGTTGGATTATCGGTATCATCCACAAAGATGCGTCCGTCGATTTTTTGTTCTGCCACGGCCAGCGCAAACAGGTGATTGATATCGACACCTTTAATTGCCTCAATGGCAATATAATAGAGACTTGCGCTTAACAGTTTCATGTTCAATTGTACTTTATTTCCTTCAGTTTAAACTCTCCATAGTTTAAATCTCCTTCGGGATAGTTATAAATCATATCGGCCGATGCTGCGAGGTAGTATCCGTTGACCGGTTTATACGCCTTGATGGGTGTCTGCCAGGGAACACGGGCCATAGGTCCTTTATCGGTGTAGGCATACCGGTCGTTGGAAATAAAGTTAACCAACTGGTGTTTTTCGTTAAAAATCAGGTTTGCATGGATGGTAATCTGATTGTGTGTAAACGAACACATCACCTGATTTCCATTGGTTTCCAGCCACTGAATTCTGCTATCGATCAACGTAGCCGGTGCCATACAGCACATATCATTGAAAAAAGTGACGGTCTCCGAAATATCCATTTCATTTCCTTCGGCATATTGCACCCTGAGCAACGACAGCAAACGAATATCCATCACTGCCGTTCCGTTTTTATAATGATGGTAACCTGCCACCGGAAGTCCTTTCATGCGTGCATCCATAAAAAACAATCGTGATGGGACCGCCATAAAATTATGTTGCTCACAGGTGAAAGGCATCCATTCCGATTGCTCATCCTTTCTGATTTTGCCATCAAATTCAGCTTTGAAATGCTGCACTTTGGGCTTACCAATACTTCCGGAGAGCCGGATATAGTTTTGCACAGGAACAGGAAGGTGCTGGATATCAGCTTCGGTCAGCAGTGAAGTATCCATTCGTGAACTTGCTGCAGCGACTTTCACATCCTGTCGATAAACTGATTTATAGGTAACGGATGCAATGGCAAGCCCACAGACCACTAAAATGAGGAGATTCGGAATCATACCGTAGCGGGCATCGCTCCAGGTTGAGATAAGTAAACCCGATGACATAAAAACCGCTGCTGTAGCTGGAATAAACCAATATTCGCTGATAAATAACATCACAGCTGCGAGCAAAAAAAGCATCGTCACTATAGCCCACAACACACCCATCGGTTTGGAAATGGCAGATTGTAACGGAGCCATTTCGGTAAACTGAAAGGCTTTCAGGAAACCCAACAGATGAATGAGCCCGTGCAACACCAGAATTAACGAAAAAAAGAACTTCATTGTTGAATGTTTTTAGTCATAATATTTTCCTTGCTGATATACCGGTCATAAATAAACAAGCCGATTGTTAGAATCATCACAGCAATCATACCGGCCAAACCGGGCATTCCCACCAACAAATCATTCCCGCCGGTAATTGGAATTATCGAGATGGTAGCTGTGGCATTCATTGTTCCATGTGCAATTGCAGCTGCGATAACCGATTTTGATTTGATGGTAAAATAAAGTAACAGAGGAGTTAACAAAATACATAGAACCGTCATCATTAACACCCCGATTTGTGGATGTTGAGGATAATTATGCCCCATCAGAATAAGCGGAGCATGCCAGATTCCCCATATTGATCCGATGAGCAGCGATGCTTTCATAAAATTCATAGTTCGGAACTGGTACAGTAAAAATCCCCGCCAGCCGAGC
>JANJXE010000425.1 GCA_024709185.1 Paludibacter sp. | reverse complement strand
ATACCGTAGAAATGATACCTGATGAAAATACAATATGCAAAACCGCTGAAATCGTGTTTGTATCAATTCTTCGATAAGTTGAAACGATACTTAGGCTCAGCTGGGAAAATTATGGGTTTATTTGCAGCATTATTCTCATTCTCATATACAATGAAAAAACTCAGTATTCTCCTTATTTTGTTTAGCATCAGTTTTGGTCTGACTGCACAGCAACTTAATTTATTACCGCCCATACCTGAGCCTGCAACCAATCCTCATTTGGCTTCTGCTTTCAATGGAGTAAAAACCGGGAATACTACTTTCCTGAACAGTTTTGCTGAGGCTGAAGAGATACTGCTCGCAGCATTAGCTTATCTGCATCCATCGAGTCCCTATAAAAATCAACAGGCTGTGCTCGATCGAATAGTGTTTTTTCTTGACATTATCCTTTCTGGATGGGACAATGGTTCAATGGCCCTAAACGATATGCAGTTCTGCTTTCAGGCAAATGTGAGTTATCTTATGTTGAAACAACATGCGCCATCGGCAATACCTGCAGCCCGGAAGGAGATCTGGGAATCGGGTATTCGTAAAAATATTGCAGCAATCCTGAAAGCTAAACCCGACATGTACGACAAACACATTGTAGGATCGATATGGCTAAACGGCGACGTACGATTAGTGTTGGGTGTTTATTTCGGGGGAATTGCCCTCAACGATCCGGTGTCGACCGAAAAAGCACGTATCGTTTTGGAGGATGTGATGCCCCGTACACTCCTTGGCGATGGTGGTACTCACTACGTGGGGTATGCCAACGAGTCTCCTTCCTATCACGGAGAGGCCACCATCCGACCTTTTGCCTGGTACTATATTTTTACCGGTTCACAAAAAGTCAGGGATTTTATCTCAGCAACTGATAAATACATTCCTTTAGTGAATATCCCCGTAGGCGAAGGCTTCAGGGAATGGAGTACCTCACCTGCCTGGAAACCATATTATAACAGGGTAAGTCTGAAGCCTGAAGCCCTGGCAAAAGCGTATTTGAGTGGCGATCCTTTTAACTATGAAATTGGAAAGGGAAGTCAGCTGTTGTTTCAGGTTTTCCTGTATCGTTCAGGGCTTAACGGTATTGTTCTTCCCGATAACTACATGCTATACGATAAGAACTCACTGGGTCCAAGAGGCAGGTATGGTAACTGGGGTGTTGTGGGAACATTGCGAGATCCGAGCATTCCCGGTCCTGAGCTCACAGAGGAGCGATATCTGAATATGGATGGTAATAACACATTTGTTGGTACATTCACACTCAATGCTTCAGCAAGCTCTGCGACTTATCCGTTAAATGCAGCACTGCAGGGCACTGCTCCTCAGCTCAAATACGCAACGGGTGCCGAGACTGATTGGTCGCGTGGAAACAAATGGGCATACCTGACAGGTAAGGATCGAAAGGATGCAATCAGCAGGACAAAAGCTGTTTATGGTATGACGACAAGTTACTATATAAGTAAGAAGAGGTTTGCCGAATTACCCTGGATTGCACGTCAACAATGGGTAGTAACCCCCGATCGCGTCATTGGCATGTGTGAGGCGGAGGCTACAAGCACCAATAGTGTGTATGGTTTTGCCCATCGTATTCAGTTGGTTTCGGGTAGAAGAAATGCATCCGGAACCCGAAAGGTGCTTTCCACCAGCGACTTTAGTCAGTTTGGTTATGGTGATTTGCGGTTAAAGATACATGAAAAGACCTACCAGGGCAAGGTTGATACTTTCTATCATGGGGTGATGAATGATGCCCTGGATAAATTTTCGGTGATGATTGAACTCCACGATATTCAGAGCAATAACGATCAACAGGTTAGTTATCCGGCAGGTTCAAAACGATATGTAATTCTTGAATCGACCAACAAGGATCGTCCCTATGCAAGTGATGTCGTCAAATTATCACTTCCGGCCGGACTGTCTGGTTTTGAATTCATGGAAGGATCTGTCCGTAAAGTACGGTTGATTCACAATATTAGTTCTGCTCCCATCAGTTTGGCAACACACACTATGACGAGTTCTTTCTCCAAAGTACGGTTAATCAGGAGCTGGAATGATAGCGGTACCGACATCATCAATGTGAACAATGGAACTGCTTTCTTGCCAACCATTCAGATTCCGGCTCATGGTCATCTTCTGGTCATCAGCTCCAATCAACCCGACGACTTCCTCGAAGGGTACGATAGTTATGAGGATGTGTTTCGAAAAGAATCCACTTCATTGATAACCCTGTCTGAAATACCACTTTCCAATTTCATTTCTGTATATGATGGCAAATTGCAACTGGAGAATAACAATAAGCATCAACACTTGCTATTTACAGCCCACACACCCGATGGCCGACTCCTGAAAAAGCTGAATATCGACTTTTCAGGAAGTCGGCCATCCATCGAATTAAAGTACCAGGGTCCACTGATAGTGACCCTTGCTACGTTGCAAAACAAAATCATCAGCTCCGGGAAATTAATACTCTAAAGTAAAAATGCCTTTTAGATTTAGCTAATTAAAAATTGCAACGTTTT
>JANJXE010000414.1 GCA_024709185.1 Paludibacter sp. | reverse complement strand
AGGGCCCCTCTGGTAGTTTTTTATTGTTATTCGGGCGAATACAAATACGCATATTTTCGCGTTCTTAATCGGTCCAGCCCGACAAATCCACCCACAATTTAAAATGTTTACATTCGGTTGAAAACGTGAAGTTTACAGTGTAGGGTTCTGCTCCATTGTTTGTAGACGCCTGGTCGGATCTGAGAACGTCGAGTGCCATTGGGGTCCCATCCTGATCGCACTTAGCCCAGAATGATGCTTCGTAAACACCGGAGGCTACCGCTTTGATAGTTTGAAACAACTTGATGTCATTTCTGTTGGTTTGTCTGGTGATGGTTAATGTCAATGCATTTGCTCCTTCTTTCTTGTCTGCAGAGGTAATTTGAGAAGTACCTTCACAACATCCGTTATCGCATCCTCCCTGTGCAAAGGTAAGGAACCAGCGTCCGGCAAATCCGGTCATACGGTTTGTTCCACTGTTGTTCAATACATAATTGGTGGTTCCTGGTTTCATTTTTTCAAAACCACCGTCGGTAAGTAAGTTGGTTTGTGCTGTAAGTGCTGTTGCGGTGAAAATGAGTGCCGCAAAAATCATGTTACGTTTCATTTTATTGTATTTGTTTTTATTAATTTGAAAGTACCTTAATGCTTTGTGTGTCAAGTTTATTTGTGATTCTTATTACCACAAAACCCCGTGATTCGAACTCATAACCGGTAGAACTTATTACTTCACTCAGAATTAACTGTCCTGACAGTGTAAAAGCTTCTACCTTATAACCCGGCTCCATCCCGCTAAGGCGCACCACCCCGTTTTGGGCACTTACCCTGGCCAGGTTTGCCTGTACAGTGGATGTCGACGAAACCAGTTTCAGTTCTATAACCGGATCCGATGACGAAGCTGCAATAGAAATGGTTTGCGCCCCTGAAGCATAACTTGTTCCATTTACTTCCAGCTTATAACCTGAAGGGATAACGGCCTGCAAGGTCATCGGCAGGTTTAACTTCTTTTTTACATCCAATATTTCACTGTGCGACCAGGGACCAGCTTCTGCCGGAGTAAATGTTTTTTTCAAAACGATCTTATCCGTAATGGTCAGATTTCCTTCCAGTGCAAGATTGATAGTTGCGTCCGATAGATACCCGTGTTGTTTGTTGTAAAGAGTATCGGGTGGGGTAATGGAAGCCAACACATTTCCGGTGCTGAAGTAGGTTCCGTTCAGGATAGAATTTTCAAAGGTACAATCGCTGTTAGAACTGGCAAGATTTACAAACATAACATCAGCATACCGGGAACTTTTTACCTGACCAATATTGTTATAATTGGATAAAACCGAGTTTTTGAGTGTAAACTTAAGTTGAGTGGTGTAATTGTCTACGTCGATGGCTGCACGCCCTGAAGTGGTGCGTGAGGAATAATTTCCAATCATGCTCGATTGATTGATATTCAGATTGTTAACAAGACTTCCTGAAGCGTTGTTAAACCAGATAACTGATCCTTTGCCTGTAACATAGCTGTTTACAAATGTTGAACGGTCGATGTTAAAAGTGCTGCCATATCCCGCTGTTCCCACAATATAGAAACATCCACCGTTGCTGAAATTATCGGCTGTGGCTGTACACTGGTTGGTATCAAAAATACAGTCGCTGATGTTAACCGTCAGATTAGTACCGAAATATCCTGCAGCTCCCCGGCCGTAGGCATAGTTTCCTTTGAATACCGAATTTCGAATGTTGATAGTTTTGGGAGAGGTAGTATTATTAAAGTAGAATGCTCCCCCATAACCATTTCCTGTGGTAAACACAGCCTGATTACCTTCGAAAAGACAGCCGTCGAGTGTTATGCTGATTTCACCTGCAAAGGCTGTTGGCATTGCCAGAGCTCCTCCCAGCGAATTGGTAACTGTATTGTTTTTAAATGTCAGGTTTTTCAGATCAATATTACCCTGACTGGTGGTGATAATCATGGCTGCTCCCTGCGAAGTGCCGTTGAAATTCTCAAAATGTAGTCCATCGACAACCATTTTAGTATTCAGCGGATAGCTGGTAATATTGATGTTGATGGCTCTGGAAGTACCTCCCTCGGGTTTAAATACCGATTTGTAGCGTTGAATATCCCGCTGAGAGATATCGGTATCAGCCGATGTGGCTGAATAACCTCCCATGATGGTAATGTATTTGGTTACTGTCAGCTGAGTGGTGCGGAGATATTCACCTTCGCTCACATAAACAATATCACCTTCGCTTACACCTGTTCCGGTGATGATACTGATATTGGCAGCATCGTTCCAGCTAGCGCCGGTACCCGTAGCGTTTGGTTTTACAAATATTTCTTTTGCTTGTACGTTGATCAGCGAAAATGCTGTCAAAACTACCAGGCTAAACTTCCTGAATAACATAAACTTGTTCATACTGTGACTTGAATTATTGGATGAATGCTTTAACAACATGAGTGTGATCTCCTTTTTGAACTTTTACGATTACCATTCCATTACCTTCGATGAGATATTGATTTTCGCGGGCAACTGCTTGCGAAATTATCTGACCCGAAGTATTATATATAGTAATCAGATTGCCCTTTTCGATGCCTGTAAGAATTTGATTTCCCTGTTGCATTAGTACTTTCAGACCTGTATTTGTAGTTGACCAGGTGCCGGTCGTGTTGTCCGAAAGTACAGTAATAACCGGATCGGTTGCCGAAACAGGAATTTCAATGCTAACATATGTTCCAGCCAGGTAATCCGTACCATCAACCCGTACAATCAGCCCACTTGGAATTGTAGCGATTAAAGTCATCGGTAATCCCATTTTTTGTTTTACATCGAAAATCTGACTATGGACATAACTACCAATATTATCCGTACTGAAGGTTTTTTTGAACCAGATTTTATTGGTAATTTTTAAATCACCTGCAAGTGCCAGGTTAATGGTGGAATCG